>NZ_JBIVGD010000016.1:0-126406 GCF_044748465.1 Paenarthrobacter sp. NPDC089988 | reverse complement strand
GTGAATTTACGTCGTGTCGTGCTCACAAGAACACCTTCCCGCAGAATCCCAGGATCCCGCTACTTCAGGTGTCCACCAACAGAGGCTAACCCCAGTAGAAAGTGAGAGAGCGTTCGGGGTTTGGTGAGAGAGGGCTCGTGGAAATGGGGCCTTCGGTGAGAGAGCGTTCTTGAAAAGCGGGCGTTCGGTGAGAGAGGGTCCCAAAAAAGGGGGCGTTCGGTGAGAGAGGGACAGGTTAGGCTACGGCGGCGCGGCTCTTGACGAACGCCTGGACGCAAGCTTCGACGTCGTCCGTGCTGTGGGCGGCGGAGAGCTGGACGCGGATGCGGGCCGCGCCCTTGGGCACCACGGGGTAGCTGAAGGCGGTCACGAAAACGCCGTGGCCCAGCATTTCGTCGGCGATACGCGCCGCAACCACGGCGTCACCGAACATGACCGGGATGATGGCGTGTTCGCCGTCGAGCAGTTCAAAGCCTTCCTCGCTCATCCGACTGCGGAACAGGGCAGCGTTCTCGAAGAGACGGGTGCGCAACTCGCCTGAGCCCTGCACCAGTTCCAAGGCCTTGATGGTGGCCGCAACAATGGCCGGTGCGAGCGAGTTGGAGAACAGGTACGGACGGGCCTTCTGGCGCAGCATTGCCACGATCTCGCCTCGGCCGGAGACGTAACCACCGGAGGCACCGCCGAGGGCCTTCCCGAAGGTTCCCGTGTAGATGTCCACGCGGTCCGAAACACCTGCGTGTTCAGGGGTGCCCGCACCGGTGGAGCCCATGAACCCGACGGCGTGGGAATCGTCCACCATGACCAGGGCGTCGTGCTTTTCGGCGAGGTCGCAGATCGCTTCGAGGGGCGCCAAGTAGCCGTCCATGGAGAAGACACCGTCCGTGACGATGATCTTGCGCCGCGAACCGGACGCCTCCACGAGCTTGGCTTCCAGGTCCGCCATGTCCTGGTTGGCGTAGCGGAAGCGCTTGGCCTTGCTGAGCCGAATTCCGTCGATGATGGAGGCGTGGTTGAGGGAGTCGGAAATGATGGCGTCGTCAGGGCCGAAGAGGGACTCGAACACACCACCGTTGGCGTCGAAGCAGCTGGAGAACAGGATGGTGTCCTCCGTGCCGAGGAACTTCGAGACGCGGGCTTCGAGCTCCAGGTGGAGATCCTGTGTGCCGCAGATGAAGCGGACGGAGGCCATGCCGAAGCCGCGCTCGTCCATGGCGGACTTGGCGGCGGCGATGATGTCCGGGTGGTCGGCGAGGCCAAGGTAGTTGTTGGCGCAGAAGTTCAGGACCTTGTTGGCCGGCTGGCCGAGCTGGCCAGCGGCGATGTGGCTGGCCTGGGGTGAGTCGATGTGGCGTTCGGTCTTGAAGAGTCCGGCGCTGCGGATCTCGTCGAGTTCGCCTTGGAGTTGGTCTTTGATGGCTGAGTACATTGAATTGCTCCTGAAGGTTCCTAGAGTTCAGTCCAGTCGAGGACCACTTTGCCGCCCACGCCGTTGCGGGCGATCTCGAAGCCCTTTTCCCACTCGGTGGCCGGCAGCTTGTCGGTGACGACGGCGGAAATGCTGCGGTGCAGTACCGGGTTGGAGGACAACATGGCGCTCATGGCGTACCAGGTCTCGAACATTTCGCGGCCGTAGATGCCCTTGAGGGTGAGCATGTGCGTGACCACCTTGCCCCAGTCGATGTCGATGGACTGGCTGGGCAGGCCGAGCATGGCGATGCGTCCGCCGTGGTTCATGTTGTCGATCATCTCAGGCAGCGCCGTGGGGTGTCCCGACATTTCCAGGCCGATGTCGAAGCCTTCGCGCATGCCCAGTTCCTGCTGTGCTTCGCGGACCCGCATCCTGGAGACATCCACAGCTAGGTCAACGCCCATCTGCCTGGCGAGCTCCAACCGTGGTTCAGAGACATCCGTGATGGCGATCTTGCGCGCACCGGCGTGGCGGGCAACGGCAATAGCCATGAGTCCGATCGGGCCGGCCCCCGTGATGAGGACATCCTCGCCAACCAGAGGGAAGCTCAGCGCGGTGTGCACTGCGTTGCCGAAGGGGTCGAAGATGGCACCGAGTTCCGGTGTGACGGATTCATCGTGGTGCACCCAGACATTCGTCTCCGGGATCACCACGTATTCAGCGAATGCGCCATCGCGCTGCACGCCCACCGAGACCGTGTGGATGCACATCTGGCGGCGTCCGGCCCGGCAGTTGCGGCAGATCCCGCAGACAACGTGGCCTTCGCCGGAGACCTTGTCCCCCACCTTGACGTCACGGACGTCCTCGCCGATCGCCACCACTTCGCCGTAGAACTCGTGCCCGGCAATCAGGGGTGCTTCGATGATGCCTTGCGCCCACGCATCCCAGCTCTGGATGTGGAGGTCGGTGCCGCAGATGCCTGTGGTCATCACGCGTATCTTGACGTCCGACGGGCCCGCTTCGGGCTCGGGACGGTCAACGAGTTCGAACCCGGCGTGCGGTCCGGATTTGTAGAGAGCCTTCATGGGATTCCTCACTGGCTTGGTGCTGCTTCGCTGCTGCTGACTTCCATTGAAAGCCCGCCAACGATTTAGCACAACTAGAATCTTCTCAATCAACGATTTAGGATTTGCTAATGGAAATCCACCAATTGCAGATGCTCCGTGAGCTCGGGGACCTGGGCAGCGTCAAGGCCGTGGCGGAGACCCTCATGGTCACGCCGTCGGCCGTTTCCCAGCAGCTTGCACTGCTCCAGAAGTCGGTGGATGTGCCGCTCACCCGCAAGGAAGGCCGCGCTTTGGTCCTCACCGACGCCGGCCGCGTGCTGGCTGAGGCGGGTGCCGCCGTCGTGAATGCCATGGCCGATGCCCGCGCGGCCATCGGCGCCTACCACGATGCTCCCGACGCGCCCGTGAGCGTCAGCGCGTTCCACAGCGCGGGCCAGGCGCTGTTCGCCCCACTCGCCGCGCTGCTGGCCAGCGGAAAAGCGTCCGACGGCGGGATGTCGCCACGGTTGCGCCTGTCCGACGAAGATGTGGCCCAGGAGGATTTCCCGGGGTTGGTGGCGCGCTACGACCTTGTCCTGGCGCACCGAATGGACAACAGTCCCCCGTGGCCCGAGGACAAGGTGGCGGTGATCCCGATCGCGGATGAACCCCTGGACATTGCCTTGCCCGCAGACCACCCGCTGGCTGCACATCGCGAACTGAAGCCGTCCGACGTCGTCGATGAACCCTGGGTGACCAGCCGCGATGGCTACTCCCCCGCGGACGTCCTGGCCGCCGTCGTGGCTGTCAGCGGGCGCCCGGCAGAGGTGCTGCACCGCATCAACGACTACTCCACCGTGGCGGCGCTCGTTTCGGCAGGAGGTGCGATTGGGCTGCTGCCAAGGTTCACGGCACGGCGCGTGCTGGACGCCGGCGTGGTGCTGCGGCCGTTGTCCGGGGTGAACTCGGTGCGCAAGATCGACATCCTGGCCCGGCCGGAAACCCTTAAACGGAAATCGGTCATGACGGTTTGCGAGTCACTTCAAACCGTCATGACCGGGCTTTCCGCACCCAAGTAGGGGACAGCACATGCTCTAATGAGGGTTCAGTGGAGCGTTATCTGTCCCCCAGTTGGGCGGACGGCGGGTGCTCAGTCGCGGACCAGGGCGGGTTGGCCGGCGTCGAAGTACTCCACCAACTCCGCGGGCAACTCCGGGACTTCCCGGGCAGAGCCATCGCCACGCAACGACTCGGCGGCCAGGATGCCGGCCACCACAGCCTGGCGGGCGGCGATGGGGCTGGTCTGGGTCCGGCCGCCCTCCGAAGCGAACCGCAGGAACTCCTCAATCAACCGCGGATCGGCGCCGCCATGGCCGCCTTCGCCGTCCTGGATGGTGACGACCTGGTCCGGCTCGCCCCGCCCGGAGGTGCGCGAGGTCCAAACGTTGATGGTCTCACCTGGGCCGTCGCCGAGGTTCTCGATCCGGCCCTTGGTGCCGATGATGGTGTAGTTCCGCCAGTAGTCGGGCGTGAAGTGGCACTGCTGGTAGGAGGCCAGGATGCCGTTGTCCAGCACCATGTTCATCATGGAAATGTCCTCGACATCGATCACCTCCGCCAGGTCCTTCTGCTCCGTGGGCGGCCAGTTGTCCAAGGAGAACCAATCCCCCATGCGCTTGCCGTCGTTGTTGGCGCGGTTGGTCACGTCGCCATAGACCGCTAGATCGCCCACGGCCGCTACGCGCTTGGTGTATCCGCCGGCCAACCAGTGGATCACGTCGATATCGTGGGCACCCTTTTGCAACAGCAGCGAGGTGACGTTGGCGCGCTGGGCATGCCAGTCCTTGAAGTAGTAATCGCCGCCGTGGCCCACAAAGTGCCGGCACCACACGGCCTTGACCTCCCCGATGGTCCCTGCCTCGATGATCTCCCGCATCTGGACCACCACGGGCATATGGCGCATGTTGTGGCCCACGTACAGCCGGGTGCCCGTTTCATAGGCGGTCTTGAGGATCAGGTCCGCAGCCTCGAGCGTGACGTCCAAGGGCTTCTCGCAGAACGTGGGGATGCCGGCTTTCAGGGTGCGGATTGCGACGGCGGCGTGCTGGTTGTCCGGGGTCAGGACCAGTACTGCGTCCAGGCCGCCGGCCAGCAACTCCTCAAGGTCGTCCGTGATCCGTGCGGTGGGGATGCGCTCGGCGGCATCCGCCCGTCCACGTTCGCTGAGGTCGCAGACGATCGTCACAACAGACCCCCGGCCCGGCTTATGGGCGTGCTTCCACAATCCCGAACGCAGGCCGAAACCCACGATGCCGACCTTCAAATCCTTTTCCATGGTGTACAAATTCCTTCTGCTGATTCCTAATGAAGTCTGGTTGCGGCACTGCGGTGTGGTGCCGATTCCCGCACGAAGAGGTGCCAGGGGAAATCCAGGACCGTCGGCTTGTCACCGGCGTCCGTGGCCCGCTGCAGGAGCAGCCTGGCAAGCTTGTCGAAGAAGTCCACGGGACCCACGGTGCTGAGCGAGGGAGACATGCGCCCACCCTCCACCGTGTTGCCCACACCGATGATGTCCACGTCCTGGCCCACGGCCAAGCCCAGGCGTTGGGCCGCGTTGATGGCGCTGACGGCGGCGAAATCGGTGGTGGCATAGATCGCCGTAGGGCGGTCCGGAAGTCCCAGGAGCCGGGTGGTGGCGGCGAAGGCTCCAGATGTGGTTCCGTCGAAGAGCCCCACGTAGTCTTCCCGTTCATCGATCCCTGCGGCGGCAAGCGCCTCCGAATACGCCCGGTAGCGGCTGCCACCGGACGTTCCGGCAGCCGTGGCCGGGGTCAGGCAAGCGATCCGCCGGTGGCCGTGGAGAAGATGCTCCACGGCCATCCGGCAGCCCGGCTCCGCGATGGAACGGATCACGTCGAAACCCTCCGGTTCCAGCTTTTCGTTGAAGACCACCAGCGTGGTTCCGTGCCCGGCCAGTTTCCGGAGCGCAGCAGTTTGGTCTTCGCGGACGGCATCGACGAACACGGCATCGGCGTTGTGCGTACCGAGCACTTTCACCCAGTCCGCGTCCCCCAGGATCATCGGCGTGATGCCCAGGGGTTCCGCGGCCCGCTGGACCGCCTCGATGACGGACAGGGACCACGGATCCGAAAGCATGGTCAGCGACAGGATCACTGTGTTGGTCCGTCCGGTGCGGATGGCACGGGCGGCCTGGTTGGGCCGGTATCCGAGCCGCTCCGCGGCCGCCTTGACCTTTTCCGCCGTCGGATCCGAAACGCCAGGCCCGCCGTCACCCCGGCGACCGGACATCACATAGGAAACCGTGGCTGTGGAGACGCCGGCAAGTTCGGCCACCATGCGGATGGTGGGCCTGACGCCGGTATTGCTTGTTTTTGCCATGGTTCCCCCTGGTGTTGATGTCCGCATCACATTCTTTGCTCGATCGTATGGCGTTGCGGGGCTAGCTCCGGAACACTGGCGCGTTGGGGTCCAACGAAGCCTGGTACTCGTCGCGCATCTTGTCGCCGCCCTCGCTCTTCCAACGCTTCACCGCGTCCTTGAGCTCGTCGATCTTGGCGCGGCCGGTGATGATATCCACCACCTTGTCCCGCAACTGCTTGGTGATCTTGGCGCCCACCTTGGCGTTGGTGTCCGAGTAGGAACCGTTGGTGGGGTTGCGCCAGGCGAGTTCCAGGAGCTTCTTTTCCTGCTCGCTGACGTAGCGCGTGTCGTCGTCGAAGCCGGGGTTGAAGATGACGTTCTCCGGGCTGGCCATGATGTTCAGGGCCGAGACCAGGCCCGGGGCGTTCGTGGTACCGGTGTCCGTGCGGACCGGGTTTCCGCTGCCGTCCAGGGTGTAGTCCTGGCCGAGCTCGCCGAAGTTCTTCTGCATGTACTCCACGGTGCCGAACGGTGCCGACAGGTAGTCGATCAGGGCGAGCAGCTCACGGATCTTGCCTTCCTCGGCCTTCTTGAACGGCGTGAAGCCCACGGTTCCGTAGCCCATGTCGTAGGTCGGCTTGACCTTGCCGTCGGCGCTGAACGGAATGAGGATGTCGAACTTGGCGGTGCGGCTCAGTGAGCGGTAGCTGCGGATATCGTGCGGACCCACCACCACCTGTGCGGCAACGCTGCCGTTGACTACCCGGTTGCGGATGTCCGTGGCCTTGGAGTCCGGGTAGAAGACACCGGCGGCAAACATCTTGGCAGTGAACTCGACGCCCGCCATGTATTCGTCTGTTTCATACAGGTGGGTCAGCGTGCGGTCCTTGTTGACGGCCCAGCTGTTCGGGGCCCCGAACCATTCGGTGACCATGTGCAGCGCATTGATGTAGGCCGGCTCCAGGGCGTACTTCTGCTCGCCGGGACGCGTCAGTTCCTTGGCCTTGTCCAGGAACTCGTCGGCGCTGGACGCTTCGAAGCCACCTACCTGCGCCCACATGTCGTGGTTGCCCAGGTAGACCTGGCCGAACGGGGTGCTCGGGATGGGAGCGCCCCAGATCTTGCCGTTCACGACGGCGGTCTTCCAGGAATCCGGCTTCAGTGCGGCCAGGTTGGGGTACTCGAGCACGGCGTCACCGGAGAGGTACGGCGTGAGGTCCTGGAATTTGGCTTCCAGCATGGGACCCACGTTGGGGATGCCCTGGTTTGGCGGTACCCACATCATGTCCGGAAGGTCGTTGCTGGCAAGAACTGTGGCGAACTTGGCCGGGTAGCCGTCTCCGATGTCTTCGGCAATCTGCAGCTCGAGGTCTCCCCCGAGCTTGGCGTTGAGGCGCTGCCAGAACGGGTTGTCCTTCAGGCCCGGGCTCATGGTGTCGAAGGTTTCCGTGAGGCCGGTGACCTTGCCCTTGAGCGGCGGAGTCTTCACGGACTGCACGGCGTTGGGCAGTTTGAAGTATCCGGCCTGCAAGCCCTGGGCGTTGCCGGCGATGTCCGGCGTCACACCCGTGAACTCTTTGTAGGTGGGCAGCTTGACCGTGGCGGAGGCAGCGGCGCCTCCACCTCCGGAAGCTCCGCCGCCACCGCAGGCGGACAGACCGACGGCGGTCACGGCCAGGCCGGCGAGGCCGAGGAAGCCGCGGCGGCTGAATCCAGCCTGTCCTGAGGTAGTGCTCGTCATGGCATAACCCTTTCTGATGATCTTTGTTGGTTTTTTACGCGTGGGAATCTTGGTGGGCTAACCCTTGACGGCGCCGGTGATGACGCCCTTGGCAAAGTGCTTCTGGAGGAACGGGTAGACCATGAGGATGGGCACCAGGGCCACTACCACTACCGCCATCTGGATGGACTGCGGCGGCGGGGTGGTGGTGATGCCGAGTTGGTCGGCGGCACCGCTCCCCTGCACCACGAAGTTCCTGAGCAGCAGCTGGATGGGCCACTTGCTGTGGTCGTTGATGTAGAGCAGTGCGTTGAAGAACGAGTTCCAGAAGCCGACGGCGTAGAACAGGCCCACCACGGCGATCACTGCCTTGGACAAGGGCATGACGATCCGCCAGAGGATCTGCCAGTCATTGGCGCCATCGATCCTGGCGCTCTCGATCAGCTCGCCGGGAATGTTCATGAAGAAGGACCGCATCACCACGAAGTTGAAGGCACCGAAGATGCCGGGCAGGATCAGCGACCACAACGAATCCAGCAGGCCCAGCTGGCGGATCATGAGGAAGGACGGAATCAGGCCCGGGGCGAACAGCAGGGTGAACAGGACTGCGAGCACCACGGGGCGGCCGAACAGGACCGAGCGGCTGGTGGCGTAGGCCATGGTGATGGTGACGAAGAGGGCCAGGATGGTGCCAACCACGGTGATCAGGGCGCTCACTCCCAGGGACTGCAGCACCATGGGGCCTTTGAAGATGGTGGCGTAGGCCTCCAACGTGGGACGCTCCGGCCAGAGGACGAAGCCGCCGGCCTTGACCAGCTGTTCGTTGTCCGCGAGGGACGTCGAGACCACCAGCAGGATGGGGGCCAGGATGGACAGGCTGAAGGCCACCAGGACCACCGACTTCACGGTCTGGTAGAGCGCGGAAGGGCGTTCCTTCCAGACCGGACGCTTGGGGTTGTAGCTCAGCTCCCGCGGTTTGCGGGTGAAAAGTGTTGTTGCCATGGGGGTTCTCCTTGTTCGGCCGCCGCTGGGGCTAGCCGACCTTTCGAGCGAAGATGCCGTCTTCGCCAAAGCGGTGTGCCAACTTGTTCGCGCCATAGATCAGCAGCATGCTGACCACGCCCTTGGCCAAGCCGGCCGCAGCACCCGAACTCCAGCCGCCACCCACAACACCGGTGTAGTAGGTGAACGTGTCCAGGACTTCCGCGGCCCCGGCGCCTACGGCGTCGCGCTGCAGGATGAATTGCTCGAAGCCCACCGAGAGGATGTCGCCGATGCGCAGGATCAGGAGCAGGACGATCACGGGACGCAGGCCGGGCAGCGTGATGTGCCACATGCGGCGCCACCGTCCGGCACCGTCCGCCGCTGCCGCCTCATAGAGGGAAGCGTCGATGCTCGCCAAGGCGGCGAGGAAGATGATCATGGCCCAGCCGGCGTCCTTCCAGATCATCTGGACCACCACCAGTACGGGGAACGTCTCGGAGTTGGTCATGAACGGGATGGGATCCATGCCCCAGTCCCGGAGCAGGTTGTTCACGAAACCGGCACCGCCCAGCATCTGCTGGAAGAAGGCGATCACCAGGACCCAGGAGAGGAAGTGGGGCAGGTAGGCGATGCTCTGGAAGACCTGCCGGACCCTGGTGCTGATCAGGGAGTCGACGATCAGGGCAAGGACCAGCGGAACGGGGAACAGGAACACCAACTGCCAGGCCGCCAGGTACAGCGTGTTCCAGAACGCGTGGATGAAGTCCGGGTTGGCGAAGAGATCCACGAAGTTCTGCCAGCCCACCCAGAGGCTGTCTCCGATGCCCAGGTAGGGCTGGTAGTCCTGGAAGGCGATGACGTTGCCCAGGATGGGGATGTAGAAGAAGAGCAACAGGAAGGCGATGCCCGGCACCATCATCAGGAGCATCTGCTTGTCCCGCTTCAGGCGCGAGCGGAAGCTCTGGCTGGGCGGCTTGGTGCCCTTGCCTTTCCGGGAGCCGGACACTGGCGCTTTGGCGCCTTCCCGGGCCGGGACACGGCTGGCTTCGGGCAATGCCGGAGCCTGTTCCGTTGTCGAGTTCATGCTGTCTCCTCAAGTGCTGAGTGTGATTCAAGCCACGTTCGTTAACCGTTTAACAAACCATAAGTGACCACTGCGGCTTTTGCAAGATTATGATTGAAACTGCGCTTAGAAATCAGTTTTCATCACTTTGAGCGACATGGAGCGCCAGTAAGATGGAGGACGGGCGAACACAACGGACGGCTTCGCACGGAGGAAAGAGCGGGAATGGCAGGATGCTGCAGTGCGGGCGGAACCGCCCGGGAAAGTTCGACGCCGGGGCTGACGCCACCACAGCGCGCGGCGGACGGACACCCCGCGCCGCCAACCGGCGTCGTGCGTTCCGCCCAAGGTCCCACACCCGAAGGTGCGGCCGCGCAGGCCGGTTCCAACGATGTCCCCATCCCGGCGGGGACGTTCGCCATGGGCGACCCCTTCAACGAGGGTTATGCGGACGACGGCGAGTCTCCCGTGCATGAGGTGGGAGTCAGGGCCTTCCTCATCAGCGCCACCACTGTCACGAACCAGGAGTTTGCGGCTTTCGTCGACGCCACCGGCTACCGGACCGAATCGGAAAACTTCGGAACCTCGCCCGTCTTCCACCTGGCCGTCAGGGCCGAACCGAAGGACATCCTCAACCGGGTCAACAATGTCCCGTGGTGGTTCAATGTCCGCGGCGCCGACTGGGCACACCCGGCCGGGCCGCTCTCCAACTGGAGCGATATTCCCGACCACCCAGTGACCCACGTTTCCTACAACGATGCCTTGGCCTACTGCGCCTGGGCCGGCCGACGGCTCCCTACTGAAGCCGAATGGGAGTACGCGGCCCGTGGCGGGGAGGACGGCCTGCGCTACCCGTGGGGCAACGGGCTCCATAACTCCGGCGAAGGAACCTCCCGCCACAACTGCAACATCTGGCAGGGTGAATTCCCCGTGCGCAACGACGTGGACGACGGCTTCCTGACCACCGCTCCCGCCCGTTGGTTCGCCCCGAACGGCTACGGTTTGTACCAGACCAGCGGCAATGTGTGGGAGTGGTGCAGCGACTGGTTCCTGCCCAAGTACTACGCAACGTGCCTGGCCAACGGCACGGTGCAGGACCCGCAGGGACCCACTGTAGGACGCGGACGCGTGATGCGCGGCGGCTCCTACCTATGCCACGACTCGTACTGCAACCGGTACCGGTTGGCGGCGCGGAGTTCGAACACGCCGGACTCGGCCAGTGCCAACCTTGGCTTCAGGACCGTGGCGCTCTAAAAAAGCAGGCCGCAGACAAAGTCTGCGGCCTGCTTCTTATGAAGGCGTTCCTAGCCCTGAACCCCGAGCTTCTCGAGGATCAGCTCGCGGACACGTCCGGCGTCGGCCTGGCCACGCGTGGCCTTCATGACGCCGCCCACAATGGCGCCGATGGCCTGGACCTTGCCGCCGCGGATCTTCTCTGCAACGTCCGGCTGGGCAGCCAGGGCGGCATCGATCGCTTCCAGGAGCGGGCCGTCGTCGGAAACCACCGCAAGGCCGCGCTTCTCGATGATTTCCTCCGGGGTTCCTTCACCGGCGAGGACGCCGTCCAGGACCTGGGAGGCCATCTTGTTGTTGATCTTGCCGCCTTCAACCAGCTTGTTGAGCTCGACGATCAGCTCCGGCGTGACACCGAGTTCAGCGGGCTCGACTTCGGCGGTCTTGGCACGGCCAACAACCTCGCCCATCCACCACTTGCGCGCGGCATCGGCGCTGGCACCGGCAGCGACGGTCTCCTCGATGGAGTCCATGACGCCGGCGTTCACCACGTCGCGGAACTCAAGGTCCGAGTATCCCCAGGCTTCCTTGAGGCGCTTGCGGCGCTCCGCGGGGGGCTCGGGCAAGGTGGCGCGCAGTTCCTCAACCCATTCGCGCGAAGCAACCACGGGAACCAGGTCCGGTTCAGGGAAGTAGCGGTAATCGTCGGCGTCGGACTTCGGCCGGCCGGATGTCGTGGAACGGGTGTCCTCATGCCAGTGGCGCGTTTCCTGGACAATCGGGTTGCCGGAATCCAAAACGGCTGCATGGCGCTGGATCTCGTAGCGGACAGCGTGCTCCACGGCGCGCAAAGAGTTCACGTTCTTGGTCTCGGAACGGATGCCGAAGCGCTCCTGGCCATGCGGGCGGAGGGAGACGTTTGCGTCGCAGCGGACATTTCCGCGTTCCATGCGGGCATCGGAAACGCCCAGGTTCTTCACGATTTCGCGGATCGCCGCAACATACGCCTTGGCCAGTTCCGGCGCACGGCTGCCCGCGCCCTCGATCGGCTTGGTGACGATTTCCACCAGCGGAACACCGGCACGGTTGTAGTCCACCAGCGAGTAGTCGGCACCCTGGATACGGCCCGCCGCGCCACCCATGTGGGTCAGCTTCCCGGCATCCTCTTCCATGTGCGCCCGCTCGATCTCAACCCGGAAAACCGTGCCGTCTTCCAACTCGATGTCCAGGTAGCCGTCGTAGGCGATCGGCTCGTCGTACTGGGAGGTCTGGAAGTTCTTGGGGGTGTCCGGGTAGAAGTAGTTCTTCCGGGCGAAGCGGCAGGACTCGGCGATCTTGCAGTTCAAGGCCAGGCCGATCTTGATGGAAGACTCCACCGCCGTCTTGTTGACCACGGGAAGAACGCCGGGCATGCCCAGGTCAACCTCGTTGACGTTGGTGTTGGGCTCATCGCCGAAGACGTTCGGAGCCGAGGAGAACATCTTGGTCTTGGTGTTGAGCTCCACGTGGACCTCGAACCCCAGGACGGGATCATACTTCTCCATGGCCTCTTCGAAGCTCAGGGTTGCGTCGACGGACATTAGTTGGAACCTCCGGCGGTGGTGGAAGCAGAACCCAGGGCGGGTGCCTGTGCGAGCATCGGGCCGCCCCACTTCTCTTCAAGGATGGACTCGAGGACGGCGCCCACGCGGTACAGGCGTGCGTCTTCGCGGGCTGGCGCTAGGAGCTGGATGCCCACGGGGAGGCCGTCCTCGTCAGCCAGGCCGCCGGGAAGGGACAGGCCCGGGATGCCGGCAAGGTTGGCCGGAATCGTAGCGACATCGTTGAGGTACATGGCCAGCGGATCGTCCAGCTTCTCCCCCAGCTTGAACGCCGTGGTGGGCGCGGTGGGCGAGATCAGGACATCGGCCTGCGCAAAGGCGGCGTCGAAGTCGCGCTGGATCAGCGTACGGACCTTCTGGGCCGAGCCGTAGTAGGCGTCGTAGTACCCGGCACTCAGGGCGTAGGTGCCCAGGATGATGCGGCGCTTGGCTTCGTCGCCGAAACCGGCGGCGCGGGTTGCGGCCATGACGCGTTCGATGGTCATGGGACCGTCCTTGGGGAGGACCCGCAAGCCGTAGCGGACGCCGTCGAACTTGGCCAGGTTGCTGGACACCTCGGACGGCATGATCAAGTAGTAGGCGCCAAGGGCGTACTTGAGATTGGGGCAGGAAACCTCCACGATTTCCGCACCGGCGTCCTTGAGGATCTCAAGGGACTCGTTAAAGCGGTTCTCGACGCCGGACTGGTAGCCCTCGCCGTGCAGTTCCTTGATGATGCCGATCTTCACTCCGGCCACGTTGCCCAGGCGGGCGGCAGCAACCAGGTTGGTGAAGGGATCGGTCAGGGAGGTGGAATCGAAGGGATCGTGCCCGCCGATGACTTCCTGCAGCAGGGCGGAGTCAAGGACGGTCCGGGACACCGGGCCGATCTGGTCCAGCGAAGACGCCATCGCGATGGCACCGTAACGGGACACGGCACCGTAAGTGGGCTTCACTCCCACCGTTCCCGTGACGGCACCGGGCTGGCGGATGGAGCCGCCGGTGTCCGTACCAAGCGCCAGCGGCGCTTCGAAAGCTGCGACGGCGGCAGCGGAACCGCCGCCGGAACCGCCGGGGATGCGATCCAGGTCCCACGGGTTGCGGGTGGGGCCATACGCCGAGTGCTCCGTGGAAGAACCCATGGCGAACTCGTCAAGGTTGGTCTTGCCCAGGATGGGCATCTTCGCGGCGCGGAGCTTCTTGATGACCGTGGCGTCGTAGGGGCTGTGCCAGCCCTCGAGGATCCTGGAGCCGGCAGTAGTGGGCTGGCCGATCGTGACGATCAGGTCCTTCACCGCGATGGGCACGCCGGCGAGCGCATGCAGGTCTTCGCCCGCGCTCCTCGCGGCGTCGACCTCGGCCGCGACGGACAGCGCTTCTTCGGTGTTCACGTGCAGGAACGCGTTTACTTGGCCATCGACGTCGGCGATGCGGTCAAGGTGCGCCTGCGTGACCTCGACGGCGGACACCTCGCGTGCGGCCAGCTTGGCGGCGAGGTCGGCAGCGGAGTGGCGGATGAGTTCGTTCTTCAGTTCAGTCATGGTGTTAGTCCTCATCCAAAATTGCCGGAACCTTGAAGCGGTCCTCGGCAGCGTCGGGGGCGCCGGACAATGCCTGCCCGGCCGTGAACGTGTGGCCCACAACGTCCTCGCGGAACACGTTGGTCAACGGAATCGGGTGGGACGTGGCCGGGACGTCGTCCCCGGCGGCTTCGCTGACGGACTTCACCGAATCCACAATGACGGCAAGCTCGCCGGCCATCCTGTCCAGCTCTTCGGCACTCATTTCAATGTGAGCCAGACGCGCAAGATGCGCGACGTCGTCACGGTTGATCGCAGCCATGGATCTCCCCTGCAAAGTTCAAATGGTTTTCCGGACCAGTCTACTTGGCCGGACTGCCTCCCAACTGCCGTGCAGCCGCCAGCAGCCGCGCAGATGGTGGCGGCCGGCCCACGGGCCGGGACCTTGACTCGGGAACTTCCCAGATTCGGTGCGTAGCATAGACAGCTTCTTACCCCGAGGAAAGGCCCGCGACGTGCAAGGTCGCCACAATATCCCTGACCACAACCCCGCAGAACCCACGCAATACCCCGGCCAAGGAAGCCTCGCCGAAGGCAGCCTGGGCTCGCCGACGCGCAAGCGCCGCCGCTGGCTCAGGGTGGGCATCCTGGTGGTTGCCACAGTGCTGGTGGGCGTCCTGAGCTTCGGCGGTTACTGGCTTTGGCGCCTGCAATCGAACATCTCCACTGGCTCCTTGGGCGCGGGTGGCACCCGGACCGAAGGGGCCGTGGACGACCGGAAAGACCGGCTCCAAATCCTGGTCCTGGGCAGCGATACCCGCAGCGGCAAGAACAGCCAGTACGGCACGGCGGACCAATCCTCCGGCTATGGGCAGTCGGACGTCATGATGCTGGTGGACATTTCCGCGGACAACAAGAACGTCAACGTCATCAGTTTCCCCAGGGATCTCCTGGTGGACGTGCCTGAGTGCAAGGACCAGGCCACCAGCCAGCAGCACGCCGCACGGGAGGGCGTGATGATCAACAGCGCCATGGCCGAGGCAGGCATCGGCTGCGCCGTGGACACCGTGAGCAAGTTGACCGGGCTTGAGGTGGACCACTTCATGATGGCGGATTTCAATGCGGTCAAGGAGCTCTCCAGCACAGTTGGCGGCGTCGATGTCTGCGTCAACTCCGCAGTGGATGACCCGGAGTCCGGATTGAAGCTCGCGCAGGGAACCTCGCAGGTGCAGGGCGACCAGGCTCTGGCTTTCCTCCGGACCAGGCATGCTTTCGCCGACGGCGGGGACCTGGGCCGCATCCAGGCCCAGCAGGCGTTCCTCGGATCGCTGACCCGCAAGCTCAAATCCGAGGGAACCCTCAGCAACCCGCAGAAGGTGCTGGATATCGCAGACACCATGACCAAGAACCTGACCGTGGACACAGGTTTGGCTTCGGTTCCATCCTTGCTGACCATCGCGGACCGGCTCAAGAACATCGACCCTGCGAAGGTCAATTTCATCACCGTGCCTACGGTTCCGGCGACCTCTGATCCCAACCGGCTTGCCCTTGACGAACCGGCGGCAGGAAACCTGTTCTCGGCCCTGCAAAACAGCGCGGACCTGAGCAAGGGTGCCCCTGCCCAGACCGACCAGTCCACGGCACCAGCCACGCCTTCCTATGACAAGTCCCTCCAACCGGTCTCCGTGGCCAACGGCACCAACGTGGCGGGCCGGAGCAACGTCATCGCGGATACGCTCACGGCGGCCGGCTTCACCATGATCACCAAGCTCCAGGCCCAACCAGTACCTACCACCGTGGTCTACTACCAGTCCGGTTTCGAGGATGTGGCGGCGGACGTCGCAGCGATGTTCGGTTTGCCGGCAAGCAGCATCCAACCCGCCTCGGCCATCCAGGGCGTCCAGGTCTATGCGGGCGAGGACTTTGCGTCAGGCGACAAACCCACCCCAGCACCGGCCCAGGGGAACATTGCCGCACAAACAGCAAATGACCAGACCTGCCAGGCGACGAACCCGGCAGGCTGATCATTTGCGGTATCGGCGGAACGTTAGCCGATGCCGATGGCTCCCGTCAGGACACCGACAGCCAGCATCACCAGCGAGATGACCGCAGTGCGCCACAGGACCTTCTTGTGGTGGTCGCCCAGGTCCACCTTGGCCAGGGAGACCAGCAGCAGGATGGCCGGGACCAACGGGCTCTGCAGGTGGAAGGGCTGGCCGGTGATGGAAGCACGGGCCATGTCCGCGGCGCCAACACCGTAGTGCGCGGCAGTCTCGCTGAGGACGGGAAGGACGCCGAAGTAGAAGGCATCGTTGCTCATGAAGAACGTCATGGGGATGCTGAGCACGCCGGTGATCACTGCCATGAACGGTCCCATGTCGGCTGGGATGATCTGGACGAGCCACTCGGACATTGCCTTGACCATGCCCGTGCCGTTGAGGACACCCGTGAGGACTGCGGCTGCCATGACCATGCTGACCACTGCCACGATGGACGGTGCGTGGGCGATCAACTGGGCGCCCTGGTCCTTGACCTTGGGGAAGTTGACCAGCAGGGCGATCGCGGAGCCAACCATGAAGACGAACGGCAGTGGGATGATGTTGGCCACCAGCGTCACCATCACGGCGACCGTCAGGGCCAGGTTGAACCAGAACAGCTTGGGACGCAGCGTGGCCCGGTTGGGGTCCAGTGCGGTGTCCGCCATGGCGGTGTCGTGCTCGTCAACCAGTTCTTCGGTGCGTTCCAGGACCACGACGCCGGAGCCTCCGCCTGTGCCCGGCTTGCCTGCCGTTGGGGTTGAGCCGGCGCCGCCAAAGCGGGAGCCTCCCTTGCCCAAACGTGGGCCCGAACCGGCCGCAACAGCACCGCCGCGGCCGTTGCCGCCGTCGAAAGCTTCTGACGGGTCGGCCACCTCGCCCCAAATTTCGGGAGCGGTGGCGCGGAGGCGGTTGCGTTCCTGCAGGCCAAGCAGCCAGGAGAAGACCAGCACGACAAGCAGGCCAACAATCAGGGACGGGACCATCGGGACGAAGACGTCGTTGACGTCCAGGTGCAGCGCGGTGGCGGCGCGGGCCGTGGGGCCGCCCCAGGGCAGGATGTTCATGGTGCCGTTGGCCAGGCCGGCCACGCAGGTGAGGACCACGGGGCTCATCTTCAGGCGAAGGTAGACCGGGAGCATGGCGGCTGTGGTGAGGATGAAGGTGGTGGAGCCGTCGCCGTCCAGGGAAACAGCGGCTGCGAGGATTGCCGTGCCCAGGACTACCTTGGCGGGGTCGTTGCCGAGCTTGCGCAGGATGAACTTCACCAGTGGGTCGAACAATCCCACGTCGATCATGAGGCCGAAGTAGATGATCGCGAACATGAGGAGCGCGGCCGTGGAGGTCATGGATTTCATGGAGTCCATGACCATGGGCCCGATGCCGAGTCCGGCACCGGCGAAGAGGCCAAAGATGGTGGGGACAATGATCAGCGCCAGGACTGGCGTCAGTTTTTTGGTCATGATCAGGACCATGAATACCGCAATCATTGCGAATCCAAGCAAAACCAGCACGGCCGGCTCCTTACTACTGTGATGGCAACACTTCGGTGTGATGCGCACTACAAACCGTAAGGTGGCCTCCGTCACGCAACCGGGTTTGTGGGTATTGATGGGAATACTGCTCGTTGAGAACGTTTTGCGCATTGTGCTCAGTGATTCAATGGAACAGGAGGAAAGGAGTAATGGTGCCCCGCAACAGCCGGATCAGCATGCGCTTCTCCACCCAGACACTCCTCCTCCAGCTTGGCGTCGTACTCCTGGTGGTTCTGCTCAGCGGAGCCGTGCACGCCTGGCTGGTCTACGACCGCATCGGCACGGAAGCCGAGAACCAGGCGCTCACACTGGCCCGGACCGTCGCAGCCGATCCCGATGTCAGGGCGGACGTCCAGGAGATCAGCAAGGAGGAAGGCACCCCTCCCCCGGCGGTTCTCGCTGCCGGTCCCCTGCAGGAGGCCGCCGAAGCCGCCCGGATCCGGACAGGCGCACTGTTCGTGGTGATCACCGACGAAACCGGATTGCGGCTGGCCCACCCCGAGACCGCGCGGCTGGGTGAACGGGTGAGCACGGACCCGTCAGTGGCCTTGGGTGGCCAGGAAATCACCACCCGCAACACGGGAACGCTCGGCCCGTCCGCGGGTGCGAAAGTCCCGATTTACGCACCGGGCACTCCCGATGGTGCCGGCACGGCCAAAGGAACGATCGTTGGCGAGGTCAGCGTGGGCTACTCCATGGAATCCCTGAGCCAAAGCCTGGCCCGTGACATCGTGCCCATTGCCCTGACGGCGGGCGGTGCCCTGCTGGCCGGCGTCCTGGCCTCGTTCCTGCTCCGCCACCGGTTGCAGCGGCTCACCCTCGGACTGGAACCGGAAGAAATCAGCACCTTGGTCCACGACCAAGTGGCAGTCCTGCAAGGCGTGGACGACGGAGTGATCGGCATTGCCGCCGACGGCCGGATCTCCGTGTTCAACGCGGCAGCGTCCCGGCTCCTGGACGTTCCCGATGCCACAGGCAAGGACTGGGCCACCGCTCCGGTGCCGGAGCAGCTCAAAAACCTCACCCGTCCTGCAGCCCAGGACGCCGAGGCCGTGGAAGTGGTTGCCGGCGGGCGCGTCCTGGTCGCCAGCGCCCGCAAGGCCTGGCACCGCAAGGAGGACCTCGGCTGGGTGGTCATGCTCCGTGACCGCACCGAGCTTCAGCAACTGACCCGTCAACTCGACGCGGTAGGAACCATGTCCACCGCCCTGCGCGCCCAGCGCCACGAGTTCGCCAACCAGCTTCACACGATTGCCGGTTTCATGAGCATGGGACAGCACGACCAAGCCAAGGAATACCTGGCCCGGATCTCGGCCACGGGCCCGCTGAAGTTCCCGGTGGAGCAGGGCGAACTGCTCCAGGACACCTATTTGCAGGCGTTCGTGGGCGCCAAGAGCGTGGAGGCGTCCGAGCGCGGCGTGGCGTTGCGCATCGGCCCCGAAACCCTGGTCCGCGGCCACGTGGCCGACCCCCAGGACGTCACCACGGTCCTGGGCAACCTGATCGACAACGCCGTGAACGCCGCCGTCGCCGGCTCGGCGACGGAACGCTGGGTGGAAGTTGAACTCCTGGACGATCCAGCGCGCGACGGCGGCACCCTCCACATCGTTGTGGGAGACTCGGGCGACGGTTTGGGCGGCATCGAACCGGAGGACGTGTTCGCGGAAGGATTTACGACGGCGGACCATCCGGCGCGTCCGGGCGCCGGCCAGGGCCTGGGCCTGGCCTTGGTCCGCCAACTTGCCCGGCGCCGGGGTGGCGACGTCCGGGTGCTCGAATCCGGCAGCACGGGTGGTCCGGGGGCTGTGTTCATGGCAAGTGTCCCCGGAGTCATGGACCCTGCGGAGACGGACACCAACTCAACGTTGAGGAAGGACAGCAGTGGCTGAGGACTTGAGGGTGCTGATCGTGGATGACGACTTCCACGTGGCCAGGCTGCACGCGGCCTACGTCGATTCCGTGGCGGGTTTCATGGCCCTGGCCCCCGCAGGCTCCGTGTCCCAGGCGCTGCAGGCCATCCACAGCCTGCGTCCGGACCTTGTGCTGCTGGACGTCTACCTGCCCGACGGTTCCGGGCTGGACCTCCTGGGCCAGCTCGACGTTGACGCAGTCATGCTCACCGCGGCCTCGGACGCCCAATCCATCAGGGTTGCCTTCCGCCGCGGGGCGTTGGGCTACCTGCTCAAGCCCTTCACCGCCGAGTCCTTGTCCCAGCAGCTCCGGTCCTATGCCCGGTACCGCCGCATCCTGGGCCAACAACCCAGCGTGGACCAGGGCAGCATCGAAAGGGCCAAGCGGGCTCTCATCCCCGGCGACGTGACGCCGTCGGCCAAGCCGCGTTCGGCAACGGAAGCAGCCGTCCTGGAGTCGCTCGTGGCGGGTGAGCAGTACTCCGCAGCGGAAGTCGCGGACCGGGTGGGCGTCTCCCGGGCCACGGCGCAAAGGTACCTGTCCTCGCTCGCGGACGATGGCGCCGTCGAGATCCAACTCCGCTACGGAACCACGGGCCGCCCGGAACACCGCTACGGCATCCCGGGCTGACCCAGGTAGGGGACAGCACGTGCTCCACTCAGCGTTCAGTGGAGCAGTTACTGTCCCCCAGTTGGGTGCCTACGCGGACTTCTGCGCGACGAGCTCGATTTCCACGAGCATCTGCGGGTCCAGGAACGGCAGCACGTGCACCAGGGAGAGCGTGGGACGGATCTCGCCGAAGACCTCGCCATGAGCGCGGCCGGCGTCTTCCCACTTGCTGATGTCCGTCAGGTACAGCTTGGACTGCACCACGTCCCCGTAGGAGAAGCCGGCTTCTTCCAGGACAGCGCCGAGCTTTTCCAGGATGTACTTGGTCTGCGAGTAGAAGTCATCGCCGACGATGCCGTCCGGGCCTGAGGCCGCCGTGGCGGAAATGAAGAGGGTGTTGTCCACCTGGACTGCACGGGAGTAGCCGAGGGTCTGTTCCCAGACCGAGCCCGAGCCGAATGTCTTGCGCATGCCGCGCCTTTCCTGTCGCTTCCCGGCCTGTTGCCGGGATTCCGAGGAAAACTTTAGGGCTGCTGCAGCCCAAGCCTGTAAACGAACAGCTTTATGTCGGTCCCCGGAACGAACCAGTCCCGCTCGGGGGCGCGGTCGAAGCCGGTCCGTTGGTAGAGCGCGTTGGCGCTTTCCCACGTGGCACCGGTGGTCAGGCACACGGCGTCGATGCCTTCGGTCGCCTGCGCCTGCTCGACGACGGCCTGCACCAAGGCGCGCCCGGCACCTGAACGCTGGACCGCCGGGTCCACCACGAGGGTCCGCAGTTCCAGTTCGCCTTCCAGGCCGATGTCCGAGAAACCGCCCCCGGCCGGGGCGGCCGTGACCGAGCCAATGATCCGGCCATCGCGCTCAGCCACAAGGATGTCGGCGTGTTTCGCCCGGCCCGCTACGTTCTGCAGTTCCAGCAGGTAGGGATGGTCGGCGCTGCCGTAGTAGCCCGCAGTGACGTAGGAGTCCAGCGTGATGCGGGCAACGGCGTCGTAGTCTTCGGGCAGGGCGGGGCGGACGGTAATCGGCGAAAGCACCTGTCAATGATAGTAGTAACCAGGAGTTGCACTGCGCGAAACGGCGGTTTCCGTGACCGAACTATCAGTCTTATCCGCCGATTTGTGTTGCTCCACGTGGCCCAGCATTGAGTTGCGTTTCCTGGCGTGAAGCCGGATTTCCTGCCATTGCGGGCTGTTTCACCAAGCTGGCGCGGGGCATTCAGCGCGTGTTTGAGTTGCCACACGGATCAACCGCACCACCCCCGGAACACGAACAGGAGGAACCATGCTCCAGGCCAACGCAGCCACCCTTGCCGTGCCGGTGCATTCCTGCTGTCCCCCTTGCCTTCAGCACTAAGCGACCAGCACCGCCCCCGGCCTTCCGACGGCCGGTTCCGGCAGATCCCGCACTGAAAGGCCCTCTATGTTTTCCGTGTTCCTCCGCGCCCAAAAACCGTTCCCCACGCCACCCAAAAGCACCCCCAACCGACGCCAGGTCCTCGGTGGCTTCCTTGCCCTCCCGGCCATCGCCTTCGTCACGGCCTGCAATGCCACGGCTACCGCAGGCACCCAAGCCACGCAGGCAGCCCAGGTCACGACGCCGCTGGCCACCACCGTTCCGGCAGGGACAACCTTGGTGGTTGGCGATCCCACGGTCCAGGTGGCCCTGGAATTGTCCGGCCTGGACAAGAAGCTCAGCTTTCCCGTGAAGTTTGCCAACATCTCCGGCGGACCCGCCACCACCGAAGCCTTCCGCGCCAACGCGCTGGACGTCGGCTCGGTAGCGGACATCCCGCCCATCCATGCCACATGGACCGGCCTGGACGTCCGCATCATCGCCAGCGTATTCCGCGAGGACGCCGTCAACCATCCGCTCTACGAACTGGGCATCGCCCCCGGAGCCGGAATCACGGACCTGCAAGGGCTCCGCGGAAAGAAGATCGCCTACAGCCCGGGGCAGGCCCAAGGCGCGTTGGTGCTCCGGGTGCTGGAAAAGGCCGGACTGCAGCAAAGCGACGTGAAGTTGGTGGAACTGCCGAGCACTGGTGACGCCTACTCCACAGCCCTCTCCAGCAAGCAGGTGGACGCCGCACCGCTGGGTGGCGTGCAGATCAAGCGCTACCTGGCCAAGTACGGCGCCGACGGCGGGACTACCCTCCGGCACGGACTCCGCGATGATCCAGGCCATCTCTACTCCCCCGCCAAGGTCCTCGACGACCCCGCAAAAGCCGCTGCCCTCGCCGAATACGTCGACCTCTGGGGCCAGGCCCAGCGCTGGATCCAGGACCACCCCAAGGAATGGCTGGAGGGGTACTACGTGAAGAACCAGGGCCTCTCCCCCGAAGACGGCCAGTACCTGATCGACTCCGCCGGAGTGCGCGAGCTCCCCACGTCCTGGTCCGAGGCCATCGCCCGCCACCAGCAGACCATCGACTTGCTGGCCCGCGAACAGAAGAAGCCCAAGCTGGACGCCGCCAAACTCTACGACCTTCGTTTCGAGGCCATCGGCGGGAACGCGTACGCAGCCAAGGGAGGAACAGCATGACCACCACGGCTGCTGCCCGCCGTTCTTCCGTCCGCACCACCGCAACGCCCGACGGCGGCACCCGGCCAGGCTCCGCCGTCGCGCCTCATCTGGACCCGGCGCTGGCTGGCCGGCCTGATATCAGGCCAGGCACCCGGCGGCTTGGCCCCGGCCCGCGACGCCGCTTCGCCGGACTCGTGGGACCGGCAGCGTTGGTCCTGCTCTGGGTGGTCGCCTCGGCCACGGGCCTGTTGGATCCGCGAATCCTCTCCGAACCGTGGACCGTCGTCAGCACCGCAGGCGAACTCATCGCCGAGGGCCGCCTTCAGGAACACCTCGCCATCTCCGCACAGCGGGCCGGGCTCGGCTTGTTCTTCGGAATCGTCGTGGGCGCAGTGCTGGCGTTGATGGCCGGACTCAGCCGGGTAGGTGAATCACTGATCGACGGTCCCGTGCAGATCAAGCGCGCCATTCCCGGCCTGGCGCTCATTCCGCTGCTGATCCTCTGGTTCGGCATCGACGAGACCATGAAGGTCCTCACCATCACCTTGGGCGTGTTCGTCCCGATCTACCTGCAAACCCATGCCGGGCTGCGGGGCATCGACCTGCGGTACGTCGAACTGGCCCAAACAGTCGGACTCAGCCGGGCAGGGTTCCTGCGCAAAGTGGTCCTGCCTGGGGCGCTTCCCGGGTTCTTCCTGGGCCTGCGCTTCGCCGTGACGGGCGCCTGGGTATCCCTGGTGGTGGTGGAACAGATCAATTCCACCAGCGGTATCGGCTACATGATGGAGCTCGCCCGCACGTACGGCCAAACAAACATCATCGTCCTGGGACTGGCCGTCTATGGCATCCTCGGACTCCTCTCAGATGCAGCCGTCCGGCTCCTGGAACGAAAGGCCCTGTCATGGCAGCGAACACTGGCGGGCTAAGCCTCGCCGCTCTTCCCACCCGGGAGGTTTCCGTCCGCAACCTCATCCGCAGCTTCGGACCGAAGGGCGTCCTCAACGGCGTAGACCTGGACATTGCTCCCGGTGAATTCGTGGCCCTCCTGGGACCCAGCGGCTGCGGCAAGAGCACCCTCTTGCGTGCCCTCGCCGGGCTGGACCGGGACGTCCGCGGAAGCGGCGTGGTCCAGGTTCCCGAACAGGTGTCCGTGGTGTTCCAGGATTCCCGCCTGCTGCCGTGGGACACCGTCCTTGGCAACGTCTCCTTGGGCCTGAAGGAGCACGACGCCGATGCCCGCGGCCGCAGGGCGCTCGCCGAAGTGGGGCTTGCCGGACGCGAAAAGGCATGGCCGCACCAGCTCTCCGGGGGCGAGCAGCAACGCGTCGCCTTGGCACGCTCCTTGGTCCGGGAACCTCGGCTGCTGTTGGCCGATGAACCCTTCGGAGCCTTGGACGCACTCACCCGATTGAAGATGCATGCCTTACTCAAAGAGCTCGTAGCCGCCCACCGGCCGGCCGTGCTGCTGGTAACCCATGACGTGGACGAAGCCATCGCTTTGGCTGACCGGGTCATCGTGCTCCAGGACGGCCGGGTGGCCCTTGAACGAGTCACCGACCGCGCCGGAAAGTCCGGTCCCGCCGTCGAACCTTCCACCCTTCGAACCGAACTGCTGGGCGCCCTGGGCGTCACAGCCGCTGCCTGAATCCCAACCCGCAAAGGAATCAACCATGACTACCCCGCCACGGCACCTCCACCTCAACGCCTTCCTCATGAGCACCGGCCACCACGAAGCATCCTGGCGGCTCCCCGAAAGCGATCCCCTCTCCTCCACCAGGATCGAGCACTACCAGCACCTGGCCCGGACCGCCGAACGGGGCAAGCTGGACTCCATCTTCTTCGCCGATTCACCCGTGCTGTTCGGCGAAGTGGGCAGGCGTCCCGTCGGCAAGCTGGAACCCACTGTCCTGCTCACGGCCATCGCAGCAGCAACGCAGAAGATCGGCCTGATCGCCACCGCTTCCACCACGTACAACGAGCCCTTCAACCTCGCCCGCCGTTTCGCTTCGGTGGACTGGGTCAGCGGCGGCCGCGCCGGGTGGAACGTCGTGACGACTGCTGGTCCGGATGCCGCCCGGAACTTCGGCGTGGACGACCAACCCGCGCACGCTGTCCGCTACGAGCGGGCCGCGGAATTCCTTGAGGTCGCGCAGAAGCTCTGGGACAGCTGGGAGGACGACGCCGTGCTCGCGGATAAGGCCGAGGGTGTCTGGGGCGATTCCACCAAGATCCGTGCCATTGAGCACGTGGGAAAGCACTTCCGGGTCCGCGGTCCGTTGAACGTTCCGCGGTCCCCGCAGGGCCACCCGCTGATTGTCCAGGCCGGGTCCTCCAACGATGGCAAGAAGCTCGCCGCACAGTACGCCGAAGCCGTGTTCACCGCGCACCAGACCCTGGCCGACGCGCAAGCTTTCTATGCCGACCTCAAGGCACGTACCGCGGCCGTGGGAAGGGATCCCGAAGGCATCAAGATCCTTCCGGGCATCGTTCCCGTGATCGGATCCACCGAAGCCGAAGCACTCAAGCTGGAGCGCGAACTGGATGAACTGATCAAGCCCGAGTACGCCCGGGAACAACTCGCAAAGACCCTGCGCCTCTCACCCGAGGACCTCCCGCTGGACCGCCAGCTTCCAGCCGATCTCCCCTCCGAGGATGAGATCGAAGGCGCCAAGAGCCGCTACACGCTGATCGTGGAGCTCGCACGACGCGAGCAACTGACCGTCCGCCAGCTCATCGGGCGCCTGGGCGGAGGCCGTGGCCACCGTACCTTCTCCGGCACGCCCGAACAGGTTGCGGACGCCATCCAGGACTGGTTCGACGCCGGTGCCGCCGACGGCTTCAACATCATGCCGCCGGTGCTTCCCTCCGGGCTGGAAGTCTTCGTGGACCAGGTGGTTCCCATCCTCCAGCAGCGAGGATTGTTCCGGACCGAGTACACGGCGTCCACGCTGCGCGGGCACTACGGTCTGGCCCGGCCGGAGAACCGGTTCGCAGATGCCGAGGCACGCGAACTGACCTCCATCGGGTCTGCTTTCTAACGTTTGGGCCAACTCCACAGCGGACCCTCAAGCGACCCCAGTCCCTTGATCCGGGTCTCGCCAAGATCCTTGTAGAGTTCGTGCTCGTGCGCCGCGCCGCTCTCCCGCAGGGCGTCAAGCAAGGGTTGCGAGTGGGTCACCACGATCACCTGGCTGTTGGCACTGGCCTGGACGATGAGTCCTGCCAGTGCCGGCATCAGGTCCACGTGGAGGCTGGTTTCGGGCTCATTGAGGACCATGAGCTCCGGCGGCCGGGGTGTCAGGAGGGCCGCGGTCAGCAGCAGGAAGCGGAGGGTGCCATCCGAGAGTTCCGCCGCCTTCATGGGTCTGAGCATCCCGGGCTGTTTCAGCTCAACACTGAACCGGCCTTCCTCAGCATGCTCTGGAACGTATCCAGTCGACGGGAAAGCTCCGTCCATTCGCCGTCCGGTCCCCGGAGCCTGGCCAGGCCTCCCTTGCGGTCCACCAGCAACGAGCCGGGCCGCGCCACCGGCCCCGAGAAGATCTGCTCCCGCTTGATTTCAGGATCGCGGCTGAAGGCCGTGGGACGTGGCCTGCCGGTTTCCAACAGGCGCAGCGCCCGGTACAGGGACGACTTTCCGCTGCCGTTGGCCCCGGTCACCACATCCAGCCCATGGAGCTCCATGGTCAGGTCACGGATGGAACGGTAGTTGGCGATGGCCAGGGTGCGGATCATGGGTACGTCACAGCGGGAACGTCCCGGACAACTCCAACGTCCCGGCACACATCCACGCCGCCAACCGATCCTCGGTGCTTGGGCCGCCGTCGAGCGGGCTGGCCAGCTTCGGCCTGCGAACCCAGCAGCCCGCTTCCTCCGCAATCAAAGCGCCGGCGGCGAAGTCGTGCTCGTTCAAGCCACGCTCGCCGAACGCGTCAACGGTGCCGTCCGCCACGAAGCAGAGGTCAAGCGCTGCGGAGCCGAGTCGTCGAATGTCCGCGAAACTGTCCATGAGCCCCACAAGCCCTTCGGCCTGGCTGGCGCGCGTGGCGGGATCGTAGCTGAATCCCGTGGCCAGGATCAGTCCCTTCCGGCCCGGGACCGGACCGGCCAGCCGCGTGGACTCGCCCGCGACTTCCAACCAGGCACCGTGGCCCCTGGCCGCCGAATAGACGCGTCCCAGGGCAGGTGCGTGCACGACGCCGGCCAGCCACACGCCGTCGGCATCCGCGACGGCCACAGAGGTGGCGTAGTAGGCGATGTTGCGGATGAAGTTGGTGGTGCCGTCCAGCGGGTCGATGGACCATCTGAAGCCCGAAGCATCCTCGGGCCGGGTCGTGCCGTGTTCCTCGCCCGTCACGGTGTCGTGCGGGCGGGCCTCATTGATGGCCTTGCGAACTGCGTTCTCCGCCGCGACGTCGAACTCGGTGACCCAGTCTCCGGCCTCGCCCTTGTTGGACATGCCAAGGCCATCACCGCCGCTGCCCGTGACGGAGCGCCCGGCCAGCACGGCCGCGCCGGCGGCGGCAGCCTGCTTGGCCGCTTCCAACAGGTCCAACACATCGGCGGATTGCGGCGTCATTCGGCCTCCTCCTCGGTCTGCGCGGAAGCTTCTTCTTCGCCTTCCTGGGTGTCTGGAACGGCGGGCCCGTTGGCCAGCAACTCACGGAACCCGTCCTCGTCCAGCACCGGGATGCCCAGTTGTTCGGCCTTGTCCAGCTTGGTGCCGGCGCTCTCGCCTGCCACCAGGTAACTGGTGTTCTTGGACACCGATCCAGCAGCCTTGCCACCCCGGATGATGATCGCTTCCTTGGCCTCGTCGCGGCTGAAGTTGGGCAGGGATCCCGTGACCACAATGGTGAGGCCTTCCAGGGTGCGCGGGGTTGCGGTGTCCCGCTCGTCCTCCATGCGGACCCCGGCGGCGGCCCAGCTCTCCACGATCTCGTTGTGCCAATCCACGGCGAACCACTCCGTGAGGGCGGCAGCGATGGTGGGCCCTACGCCGTCAACGTGGGCGAGCTGTTCTTCGGTGGCATTCCTGATGGCGTCCATGCTGCCGAAGTTCGTTGCCAGGGCGCGCGACGCCGTGGGGCCAACGTGCCGGATGGACAGTGCCACCAGCACGCGCCACAGCGGCTGCTTCTTCGCCTTTTCCAGTTCCGCGAAGAGCTTCTCCGTGGTGGCCGTCGGTTTGGAAGGAGTCTTGGCCGTTGCCTTGGTGTAGAAGTACGGCACCAACTCATACTGGCCGGTGGCCACGCCCTTGGACTTCTTTTCGCGCCGGATCAGTACGTTGGCCAGGTCTTCCCGGGTCAGGCTGAACAGCGCGGCCTCGCTGGTGAGCGGAGGGATCTCCGGCTCGGCGGGCTGGGTCAGGGCGATCGCGGCTTCCCAACCCAGGGCCTCGATATCGAAGGCTCCGCGGCTGGCTACGTGGAACACGCGCTCACGCAGCTGGGACGGGCAGGACTTTCCGTTGGGGCACCGGATGTCCACGTCGCCTTCCTTGGACGGCGCCAGGGGCGTGCCGCAGGACGGGCACTCCGTGGGCATGACGAATTCGCGGACGGGAGGGTCCTGCTTGTCGCGCAAGGCAAGAACGGGACCGACGATTTCCGGGATCACGTCTCCTGCCTTGCGGAGGATCACGATGTCCCCGATCATGACGCCCTTGGCCTTCACCACGTCCTGGTTGTGCAACGTGGCCATGCCAACGGTGGAGCCTGCAACCTTGACCGGCTCCATGAGACCGAACGGCGTCACACGGCCCGTCCGGCCAACGTTCACCATGATGTCCAGGAGCTTGGTGTGGACTTCTTCCGGCGGGTACTTGTAGGCCGCTGCCCAACGGGGCACGCGGGACGTGTAACCGAGGGCGCGCTGCGTGGCGAAGTCGTCGATCTTGACCACGATGCCGTCGATCTCGTGAAGAAGGCTATGGCGCTTCTCGCCGTAACCCGCGATGAACTCCAGCACGCCTTCATAGGTGTCCAGGACCTTTGAGTAGGGGCTCACCGGCAGTCCCCATTCGCCGAGCAGCCTGTACGTCTCCGACTGGCTGGTGGCTTCCAGCCCTTCCCGGGCACCGATGCCGTGGACGAACATGCTCAGTGGGCGCTTGGCCGTTTCAGCCGGATCCTTTTGCCGGAGCGAACCGGCGGCGGCGTTGCGGGGGTTGGCCAAAGGGGCCTTGCCGGCTGCGACCAAGGCCTCGTTGAACTCGACGAAGGCCTTGGAGGGAATGAACACCTCACCGCGGATCTCCACCTCGGACGGATAGCCCGAACCGCTCAGCTGCCGCGGGATCTCCTTGATGGTAAGCACGTTGTGGGTGATGTCCTCACCCGTGGTTCCGTCGCCGCGCGTGGCAGCACGGACCAGCTTGCCGTCGCGGTAGAGGAGATTGACGGCGAGACCGTCGATCTTCAGCTCGGTCAGCCACGCAATGGGCGGAACCCGGTCGCCCAACTTGGCCACCGACGCTTCGGCCTTGCGGACCCAGGCCTCCAACTCGTCGAGGGAGAACACATCGTCAAGGCTGTACATGCGCTGCAAGTGCTCAACCGCGGCGAAGGCGGCGGATACTTCGCCGCCGACTTCCTGGGTGGGTGAATCGTTGGAAACCAACTCCGGGTGGAGCGCTTCCATTTCCTCCAGGCGCCGGTACAGGACGTCGTACTCGGCGTCCGAAACCGTCGGCGCGTCCTCCTGGTAATAGGCGTACCGATACTTCCGGACCAGGTCCGCCAATTCCTGGTATTCGTCCCGGAGATTCTCCGACGGCGGCGCCACCTCCTCAGCGACGATGGCCGCGGCGGCCCTGGAGGTGGTTTCGACCCGATCTGGATTCTCTGGAGTGCTCACAGGCTCTATCTTGCCAAAAGGCAGTGACAATATGTGCTCGCTGTCAGTGCGAGGACAGGCGGTTCTTGCTCCACAGGGCGAAGGCCAGGCCGCCCAGGCCAACCAGCAGCACACCGCCGAGGATTCCGAACAGGCCCATCAGGTTCGGTCCGTTGTAGCTCGCGTTGGCCAGCACGGCAGCCTGCGTTTCCTTGCCCTTGTCGATGGGCGTGTCCCAGTTGGAGGACTTCGACGGGCTGGGGCTCGCGGAAGGGGTTGCCGAAGCGGTAGCCGGGGCTGCCGCCGTCGTGCTCGGTTCAGGGGCGGCCGACGGCGCTGAGGTTACCTCGGGTGCAACGGTCACCGGGGCGACAACCGCGGGTTGAGGTGCCTGCACCGCAGGTGCCGGCGCCGCAGGGGCAGGAGCAGGCGGCGGCGTGTCACGGACGCGCGTCGGCTCAGGCCGAGGCGTGGGCTTCGTCTTGCCGGTCTCGGGCGCGAGCCCGGGCTGGGTCGGCGTCGGTTCCGTTGGCGCAGCCAAAGACGGGCACGATCCGGCAGTCTCCGGAACACACGGCGCCGCGTAGGCGGCCGATTGCGGCAGCACCCACGCACCTGCGGCCAGCAGGATACCCGCCAGGACGGCAGGCACCCGGCGTCGCAGGCCAGAGGGCATCACAGTATGGAGAACGGTGCGTTGCATGGAGCATGACCTCGCTTGGGCGTTGGGGCGCTTAAGGCGATCCGGAAAGGCGAATGTTTTCGGCATCCTCCTACACGAGGCCATGCAGATGCAAATCCTAGCCGCGGTTCTCCGGGGGCATGGCCACTTGCAGCTTCCGGACCTTGCCTCGCCCAACGATGTAGCCGCGGCCCGGAATGAAGTCCTTGCCGAGGCGCCCAAGGGAGGTGTTGAGGAGGCTGTCGCCTTCCACGTCGCCCGGGTTGAGCAGCAGTCCGCGCCGACCCGACTTGAAGGGCTGGGCCAGCGACCATGCCTGCGACCACGTGGAGGTTTCGGACTCGCCCACAACCCACTGGTCGGCCTTGATGGCAGCGGTGACAAGCCGTCCCACCCCGGACTCGGCCAGCGTGTCCGTGAACTCGGTCAGGCCTTCGATGAAGATCGCCATGGTGCCGGGGTTGTCCGCGGCCTTGTCCACAAGGTCGTCCACCACGTCCGAGACTTCGTCGGGGCCCACCAGGGACCGGCTCCAGATGTTCAGGGACGCCACGGCCGAACGGCGCGAACCGATGTAGATCAGGTCCGTGCGCGGGTTGGACCGGCGCAAGGCATACGCCAGCGTGACCAGGGCGACCGTGCGTCCGGAGCCCGGAGGACCGGCCAGCAACAACGGGCCCTTGGCGGCGATGGCAGCAGAGCCGAGGGTCTCGTCGTCGACGCCGATCACCGGGTTGTCGACAGAGCCCACCGGGAGGATGTCCAGGTCCACGAGTTCGGGCAGGCGCTGGATCTGCGGCGCGTGGTCCAGGCCCTGGCGGACCATGGCCTGGCTGAGCTTGGATACCTCACGGGCTTGGAGGGCCAGGTTGGAGTTTCCGCCCAGCACGGCGAGCTGTACTTCCAGTCCGTCGAGCAGTCCGCGCCCTGGAGGCGAGGCCGCGTTGAGGACGTCCTTGGGAACATCAAGGGTCATGTAGTCGTCTTCAGAGCTGAGCCGCAGCACCAGCCGCTTCTGGATGGAAGCAAGGAGCGACGCCGGAACGGAGTTGGGGCGGTCACCGGCAACAACCAGGTGGATGCCAAGGGGACGGCCGTCGGTGGCCAGTTGGAGGAAAATGTCCCACAGCGCGGACAGGTTGCTGTACTCGTAGCCCTCGCGGAAGGTGGACATGCCGTCCACGAGGATGAAGAGCCGCTTCTCGTCGGGTCGGTTGGCCAGCTCCCGGTACTCCACGATGGTGGAGGCCCGGACCTCGGCAAAGCGGGTGGCCCGGTCATCGGCGATGTCCTTGAGCCAGCGCAGGAGCCGGCCCACCCTTTCCACGTCGTCGCCGTTGATGATCTCGCCAACATGCGGCAGTCCGTCCAGCATCTTCAGGCCGGAGGAGCCGCAGTCGATCCCGTACACATGGACGGGACCGCCGCGGGGAGTCACGGCAGCGGCGATCGCGATGCCCCGCAGCGCGGCCGATTTACCGGCGCCACCGGTTCCGTAGACAGCCATGTTGCCATCGCGGTCAGGTTCGTAGAACACCGTGGGCTGGTCCTGGTGGGCAGGATCGTCGGCAACACCGAGCAACAACCGCTCGTCCGTGCGGGGATTGGGCAGCTTGGAGAAGTCGTAGGTGGTGGCGAGTTCGTTGAGCCACGGCTTGCGGGGCGGCTCGATCTCCAGCACGCCCGCGGCCCTGATGATGTTGGCCGTCATCCGGGCAATGTCGTTGGGACCGGCCGGATCTTCCACGATATCCGTGACTGGCGGCGGCTCCCACGACGGTCCTGAGCCAAAGGCCATTTCCACGATGTCGATGCGGGGCCGCTGCGGTTTGTCCGTGGTCCAGCCGCCGGCGTAGCCGGTCTGGAAACCCTGGATCCGTCCTGGACCGGTCTTGGCAGCACCTCTGCCGGGAATGGAGGGATCGAAGTAGGCGGCTGTGGGAACACCCAGGATGTCCACGGCATCCACTTCATCGGCCATGCGGAGGGCCACACGGAGGTTGGTGTTGGCCCGGAGGTTGTCCTTGATGACGCCGGCAGGACGCTGCGTGGCCAGGATCAGGTGCAGGCCGAGGGAACGGCCACGGGCGGCGACGTCCACCACGCCGTCCACGAACTCCGGGACCTCGGTGGCCAGGGCCGCGAATTCGTCCACGATGATGATCAGGTACGGCGGTGCCTCGGGGTCGGCTTCGCGCTGCAGGGCAAGGAGGTCCTTGGCCTTCTTCCGGTTCAGCAGGCGTTCGCGGTAGTGCAGTTCGGCGCGAAGCGAGGTCAACGCCCGGCGTACAAGGTGGGGCGAAAGGTCGGTCACCAGGCCAACCGTGTGGGGCAGGTGCAGGCAGTCCGCGAAGGCAGCACCACCCTTGTAGTCCACGAACAGGAAACTGACCCTGTCCGGGCTGTAAGCGGCGGCCATGCCCATCACCCACGACTGCAGGAACTCGGACTTGCCGGCGCCCGTGGTTCCACCCACCAGCGCGTGGGGCCCCTCGTTCTTGAGGTCGAGGTAGAACGGCTCCACGCCCTTCGATCCCACCAGGGCACGCAGGCTGCCGTTGTCCTTGCGGTTGGGTACGGCGCTGGCGTGGACAGAGTTGTTCTCCCGCCACCGCTCAGCCACCGACTGCGGGTTGTCCATGAATTCCTTGCCGATCAGCGCAGCATAGGACACCGCGCGGGGCAGGTCGGAATCGTCCTCGAGCGGATTGCCGACGTCCACCAGGGGCGACATCATCCGGGCGAGCTGAGTGGCCAGTCCGGCGTCGAGGCTTTCACAGCTCACCGGGTAGGTGTGCCGGCCCAGCCGGACCTGTCCCGTGGTGGTGCCGTGGTCGCCGTCAACGGAGAGGAAATCCCGGCAAGCGGCCGGCAGTGACTGCACGTTCGCGGCCACCCACATGACGTGGACCCCATAATCCGGGCCGCGTTCCACGAGACGGGTGAGGCGTCCGCGATCCACGGGGGCGTCGTCTTCCACCACCACCAGCACTGCGGGGACTACGGGCCCCGGAGTGTCCTCGTGCTCGTCCTTGAGCCCGGGCCTGGGTTGCTGCCCGGGCTCTTTGGCCTGCGCTTCGCGCTGCTCCAAGAGGTCCTCCAGGCGGGACAGCAGCGTGGACCCGGCGGCCGGGCCGGCGGCAAGGTGGTCGCCGGAAAGCGGGCTGTGGCCGGAACCGACGTGCGGCAGCCACTGCAGCCAGTCCCAGCGCTCACGGGAGCGCGGGGACGTCAACGCCGTGACTACCAGTTCCGCCGGCGAATGGAGGCCCACCAATTGGAGCACCATGCCCCGGGCTACGTCGTCTACCACACTGCGGTCGCCCGCAACACCAAAGGATCCCGAGGTCCGCAGTTGGGACACGATGGGTACGCCTTCGATAATGCGGACTTGCTGCAGGCACTCCTGGATTTCCCGCATGTACTTGGGCTCGGTCTCGTTGGCACCGGGCTCGTCGAACTGGATGCGGGACGGCGCGGACCCAAGGCCGAACCGCACGCCCAGGAAGTGCTGGTGCTCAGGCCGGTTGGTCCACAAAAGCGGTCCCAGCTTGTAGATCGCATCCACGGTGTCGCTGACCGAAGGCGCCTCCTGCAGCCGGACGGCACGCTCGATGTTCTGCTGCCGGTCGATGTCCTCGCGGAAGGCCAGCATGGCTGCCCTGAAGTGCTTATGGCCTTCCTTGGCCTGCTTCTTGCCCTGCATCTTGTGGTCCACGTAATGGCCCACCACGAACAGCGGCATCATGGCCATGAAGATCACCGAGAGCAGGTTCTGCGTCAGGGCGAACAGGACACCGCCCATCAGGAGCGGCGTGATGAGCATGATGTAAGGGAACGGCTGGTGTTCAGGTCGCTTGGGGCCCGCCGGCGGAACGCGTTTGGGCGATTCGAACCTCGGCACCACACGCGGCGAGCGGTTGAAATCCACCAGCGGCGACGTCGGTCCGCCCGAGTGGTTGCGGGAGAGCGAAACCACACCCACCGTGGTATCGCCCAGGGTGACAGTATCCGAGGACTCCAGCGTGGCCCGGGTGACGGGCAGGCCATCCATCAGGAGGCCGTTGGCCGAGTTGGTGTCAACGATTTCCACCGTTTCGCCCACGGTAATCCGCGCGTGGCGCTTGGACGTCAAAGGGTCGCTCAGCCGGATGTCGGCGTCCCGGTCCCGGCCGATGTAGCTGGTGCCGAAGGGCAGCGAAAACTCGCGTCCGACGTCGGGCCCTGCCATGACGCGCAACGTAGCCGCAGCGGGTCCTCGGTCCGGGCCGTGCCCGGTCGAGGCGAACTGTTCGCTCACTTGGGCAAGCGACACACGCGAGCCGGGCCGCAGTCCGGACTCCAGCAGGTTGTCGGCAGGCTTGAGGACCTGGCCGGAGAGCCCGCCGCCCACGAACGCTTCGTCCACGCTGATGGACAGGTTCGACGGCGGTTCGGTCCCCTTCCGTGCGGGGTCGGCTGCCCAGAGTTCTGTGGCGATATCGGCCACCGTGGCGCGGCCGTCCACGGTGACGGCGAGGTCCTTTGCTTCCGCGGGGTCTCGCCGCAAGGTCAGGCGGAACTTCATCCTTCGTCGACTCCAGTCTCGGTTTCCAGGAGGTACAGGTCTGCGGCGGTCACCAGGTGGGAGGTCACAGCGTGCTCCACCAGGCGGGCTCGGCGGTTGGTGGCGAGTTTCCCCGCTCCCCCACGCAGGCCTACTACGCCCACGCGGTCCAGCTTGTCGCACACGTTGTCCAGCTTCCGGTTGAACCGGGTCAGGGCCCAGCCCAGCCGCTTGGCAGCCTCGGCCGAGGACGGGATGGCGCTGAACCCGGTTCCTTCACGGCGGAGCATGGGCTCGGCCAGGGCAACAATCAGGGCCTTCTGCGAGTCGGTGAACACCACGGGACCAATGGTGGTGTCGCCGGCCTGGTCCTCGTCCCGGGCTTCGTGCCGGAACGAGGGAGTCTTCAAATGCACGGCGAATTCGTACGTGGTGGGTCCGGCCGTGAAAATGACGTTGGTGTGGCTGAAAACCAGCGGTATGCGGGCACCGGGTGCAAGCCAGGCCTGCATGCCGCCGGAACCATCGGCGATGGTGGCGGACAGCATACTGCCCACGTTGCTGAGCCACCAGATGCCGTCATACCGGGCGATCTGCAGGAAACGCCGGTGCAGGTAAGGGTTGTCGTCGACTTCGAGGTCGCCTTCGCGGCCAATGTCAAAGACGTCCTCGTCGGACGGTTCGTACCATTCGCCACAGAAATCTATTGCTAGATCCCCCATGATCTGTGCCTCCTCGCTGGGCAGTGTGTGTCTTTCATGGCCTGCTATTTCTCCAGGCACGCAATGGAGTCAGGACCACCGGGCGAAGCGGAACCGTCGGAGCGGACAATGATGACCTGGACACAGATGGGCAACTCACTGAATCCCGAGACAAATGCCTTCTCGGTACCAGTGGTTTGGTAGGCCCCGTCTGCCTTGGCCGATTTGGTCCGCCATTTGTAGGAGTCGTCCTTCCCTGGCTGGGGGTTTTTCCAGGAGAAGACCACAATGTTCGGATCCTTGGTGTCCCGGGCCGCGCTGAGTCCCGCGACGTCCGGAACGTTGCCGTCCCCGATCGGATCTGCCGGCGGCTTGCTCGCCGATTCCGTCGGTGCCACCTTGGGCTGGGCCGAACCGCCCAGCACCACGCCAACCACGACGGCGACAACCAGGACCGCGCCACCGGTGACGGCAAGCCACAGATTACGTTTCCCGTGGTCGGCTTGCGGGACCTCTTCCGCCTCGGACGCGGTGCCGGGAGCGGAACGGTTGACGGTTGCATCGAGGTTGTCCGACGCCGGTTGCCAGCCCCGAAGGACAGTGGATTCCGCAGTCTCCGGTTCCGCCTCGGCCGGCTGCATGGACCTGGCATCCGGCATCTGGAACTGCGGCGGGTACGTCTGGGCCGGCGGCAGCTGCGGAGCCTGGGTGGGCTGGGGCTGGGTGGGCTGCGGCTGGGCCGTTCCGGGACGCGTGGTCTGCGGACTGGTTCCGGGCACCGTGGAAGGGAACGTCCGGGCCGGGAACGTGGGAGCCGAGCCGGTAGTTGCGGTTCCCGAGGCATCGGGATCGATCGAAGCGATGCTCCGGACGCGGGTCTCCTCCACATTGTCGTCCGGATGCTGCTCATCCCCGTGCCCGGGTTCGGCAAGGACCTCGAACGGCGTGACCGAGAGGTTCAGCTCAGCCTGGATGCGTTGCAGGGCCAGCGCGAAGGCATGGGCCGAGGAATACCGGGAGTCCGGAGACTTGGCCATGGCCGTGGCAAGGACCAGCTCCAGCGATTCGGGCACGTCGGCCCGTCCCAGCCGGGGCACGGGAGAGTTGGTGATCCGCGAAATCAGTTCGCGTTGTGAGTTGTCCTGGCCCGGAAGGACGAACGGGGAACGGCCCGCCAAGAGAGTGTAGAGTGTGGCACCCAGTGCCCAGATGTCCACGGGAACACCATCAACGGCACCGCCGCGGAACTGCTCCGGGGGCGACCACGGGATGGACATGCCGGCGTCGTCATCGCTGTCCGTGCCGATGGTTCCGGAAATGCCGAAGTCCGTCAGGGCGGGTCGGTTGTAGTCCGTGACCAGGATGTTGGCTGGCTTGATGTCGCGGTGCACGATGCCGGCCCGGTGGGCGGTTTCGACGGCGGACGCCACCTGGATACCGACGGCCAGGACCTCGTCCACGCTGAACCGCTGGCGACGGTACCGGACATCCAGGCTCGGCCGGGAGCAGTACTCCATGGCCAGGTAGGAATGGCCGTTTTCGGTGATCTCCGCTTCGAAGATGGTCACGATGTACGGGTGGGAGGACAGTTGCGCCATCAGGTTCGCCTCGGACTCGAAGCGGCGGCGCGCGCCCTCGGTCTTCAGGTCGGAAAGCAGCACTTTCACGGCCACTTTGCGGCGCGGCCTGTCCTGCTCGTACAGGAAGACGTCGGAGAAACCGCCGGAGCCGAGCAGGCTGATGTACTTGAACCCCGGGATGGGTGGAGGCGGCGCGGGGGGCCTCTTGGAACTCAAAGAATCTCCTCGAAACGCAATGAAATGTTGTCACCCAGTTCGGCGATGTCGCCGTCAAGCAGGATGGCCATCTCGTTTTGGGCAAGGCGGCGCGGGGCCTGGCCTTCCCTGATCAGGACAGTGCCGTTGGTGGCCTTAAGGTCGCAGAGCATGACGTGCCAGCCTTCCAGCCGCACCTCGACGTGGGAGCGCGAAATGTCCCCGCCAGGGCTCTCAACTTGAACGAGCCGCGGCATGGTGCCGCCCTGCACCCGGGAGACCGAGGGCTGGCGGCCGATGATGAGCGACTGGTCAAGGTCAATCAGCTCGCCGGTGGACAACCGCATCCTGCCCAGCCGCGGCCGGGGAACCTGCAACGCGTCGCCGGACAAGGCCACTCCACACGCCGCACACTGCGGGTAGGTAGGTGGATTGGCATGGCCCTGGGAGCACACGCGTGCCAAAACGCTCGGACCATTGCCCGCGGGCGCGCTGGCTTGGTCCGGAGCAGACGCCGCTGTGGGAAGGTCGTCTGCCACGCTGCTCTTCATGATCGTCTGGCCGTCATGGTCAGGATCGTGCTCCGGCATGGACTGGGCCGGCGGCGCTGGCGAAGCGGGGACAGCCGCCGGCGGACCCGCAAGGCCGGGCGCTTCCGGCCCACCCTGCGGCGCTGCTGTTCCGGCGCTGCTGCGCAGCCACGGAACGGAGTCGATCAAAGCGGGCACGCCGAGGGGGGCAGCCGTCGGTTCCGCAGGCGCGGCGGCAGGCCCAGCTGGAGCGGCAGGCGAAGGCACGACGCCGGAGCCCCCGTTCGCTGCCAGCTCCCCCGCTGCCTGCTCACCGACTGTCGGGGCCGACCTGGGCGACTCCGTGGTCTTGGGTGCCGGGGGCGCGGGGACATCGTGCTCGTCGGAATCGTCCGCGATCCGTACGGCAGCGTCCTCAATGTTCCGCATCACCGTCTTGTCCCACAAATGGTCATAGTTGGTGGTGGTTTCCAGCGTCGGAAGCAGTGGGTCCGTGGTGCTGGTGTGCACGGAAACCCCGGTTGAATCCTCAGAGACGTCCGGCTCGGGGCCGGAATCAGCAGGCTTGTCTGGTCCGGACTGATCGGAGTCATCCGAAAGCTCGGGGCCACCGGGCTGATCAGAGCCGCCCGCCTGATCCGAGCCTGCCACCTCACCCGGGCCACTTCCCTGTTCCAGCCCTTCAACCGCTGCCGAGGGCGTATCCCCCGCGCCACCAGAGGCTACTTCCGGTTCGAGTGTGGGCTCGCCCGATCCGTCTTCTGCCGAAGTCTCACTGTCAGGCCCGTCGTGAGCGGGTCCTTCACTGCGGGCAGCGCTGTCGCCAGGCGCCGCCGAGCTCTCCTCGTCCACCGCGTCTTCTTCACCATGCCCAAAGGCCAGCGCGTGCGGCGCGATGGTCAAGCCGAGATCGGCATCGGGGTAGCCGAGAACCGTTTCATCGGACACTGGGGCCGGAGATACCGGTGCCTCGGAGTCAGGCTGATTCGGAATTTCGGCCGCCGTTTCCACCGCGTTGGCCTGGCCCGGGACCCCAACCGCTGTAGCCGCGACTCCCGCGGCCGGCTGTACCGGCTCTTCAAGGGCCGCCCCGTCCGTGAGCTCAACATCCACGCCGGACAAGCGCACCACGCCCTCAACCAAAGGCAGGGGTGGGCCGTCCGGCAGCGGCAGGCTGCCACCCGCCGTCGTGCTTGAAGCGATCCGCAGGCTGTACGCGTCAGCCGAGCTGAACCGCCGCTCTGTCCAAGTTGTAACGTCCCGGCCGCTGACCTGCTCGCCGCCGGAGCCGGACCGTGCCCCGGTGGACTGGACCGTGAGCTCGAGGTCGCCGCGGAGGAACACCCGCAAGCCGTCCTTGGCGTCGATGATTCCGAAGGGCGGAATCCGGCTCAGGGAGACACCGAAGGCATCCGTGACTTCGTGGAGGACTTCGTGGGCTTCCGGCGCGGACGCCAGGCCGTTCCACACCGTATCGATCAGTGATGCGGGGGTGTCCGGTCCCAGCAGGACCACGGTCCCTTGGCGCACGATGCCAAACCAATCACCCTGGCCGTAGCGGGCAACCATCGGACTGTTAGTGCTTGGCATCTGCACCGGCCTCGGTCTCCGGGCCGGCGTCATCGTCATCGGCGCCGTGGTCTTCCGTTCCGTCGTCTTCTGCGCCGTTCACCCAGGCGCGCGGGAGGGTGTCTTCTTCCACCTCGGATTCCACTTCCGGGCGCGGAGCGGTGGTGGCGATGCCGGCGTCGTTCAGGACGTTCTTGGCGTCAACCACGATCACCGTGACGTTGTCCCGGCCGCCGCTTCGGAGCGCTGCCTGGATCAAGGCATCCACGGCGTCCTGGGGGTGCGCTACGGTGCTGAGGACACGGAACATGTGGTCGTCGCCGAGCTCTCCGTTGAGCCCGTCGGAGCAGACCATCACGCGGTCGCCCTCCTGGATGGGCAGCAGCCAGAAGTCCGCCTCGGTTTCGTCACCGGTACCCAGGGCGCGGGTGACGACGTGGCGACGCGGGTGGATCGAGGCCTGTTCCGGGGTGATGTCTCCGGAATCCACCAGTTCCTGGACCTCCGAGTGGTCAACGCTCACCTGCGAGAAGCCGCCTTGGCTGAGGAGGTAGGTCCTGGAGTCGCCGATGTTCATGACCAGCCAGTAGGGCACGCCCATCTGCTCCACCACCACCACGCCGGACAATGTGGTCCCGGCGCGGCCACCGGTCGCGTTGCGGATGGCCGCATCTGCCTTGAGCAGGCACGCCTGGAGTTCCCCGGCCGTCGCCGAACGGGTGCCGGTGGCCAGTTCCGGAGCGCTGCCCAGGGTGCGGACGCACATGCCGCTGGCGATCTCCCCGGCCTCGTGGCCGCCCATGCCGTCAGCCACTGCGAAGACGGGATCGGAGGCGATGAACGAATCCTCGTTGAGCTCCCGCCGCAGGCCGCGGTCCGTCCCGTAGCCGTAACTCAGCTGGAAACTGGGGCCACTGGGGGCGGCAGGGGCGTCGGCATCCGGGCTTGCCGGCTGTGAGTTCATGCTTGTCCTAGGTGGAAGGAACGGTCCCCGAAGTGAACGGTGGAACCGGGTCGAACAAAGACGGCCTCGCCCGGATGCAGCCGGGTCTGGATGCCGTCAGGCGTGGTGACGGCGCTGCCGTTGGTGGAGTTGCGGTCAGTCACCCAGACGCCGTCGCCATCCACCCGCAAATGCAGGTGGGTCTTGGAGATCGACCTGCCGGGATCGGAAACCGGGAGGAGCTGTTGGGTGGCTTCTCCTGGTTGGGGTGCGGGGTTGCGGCCAAGGAGCACGGTGCCCCCGAGCTGGATATCCTGCCCGTCGTCCACGCGGATCCGCAGAACTGCCTGCGCACGCGCGGCACCCGGCCGCATTTGGGTCCGGTCCAGGTCATCGTCCGGGTGGACAGCCGCGGGACTTGCGGCATGTGGAGGAACGACGGCGGGGCTTGCGTTCCCGGGCCGCGGAGCCACCGGGGGCCGCCACTGGTTGGGGTCGTGGGAAGGCTCGACGGCGGGAGCGTGCGGCGCCGGGGCGGGCACGACGGGAGCCACCGCGGCCGCCTGCGCCGCCGGTTTCCGGGGCGCGACTGCTGGCGAGCCGGGCACCGGGGAAGCGACGGGTTGTACAGGAGGCAGGTCAACGGGGGCGAAGCTGTAGGGTCCCTGGATCCCACCCGTCAGCACGGGGTTGCGGCCGGCATGGACATCGAACACCAGCGATTTGGCTGCCTTGTCATGCCAGCCCCGGAGCTTTCCGTTGCTGTCCCAGGCATTGGAGAGCACCACCAGGATGGCCCACACCACGCCAAGGCCCATCAACGGGAGGCCAATGAACAACATCAGCCCAATAAGTCCCAGACCTGAGAACACGCCGGCCGCGATGCTGCCGAGCAGCAGCACTCCCCCGGTGATGATGCCACGGACAAAGACGGCACCCGCGCCGGGTGCATAGCCGTCAGCATCCGAACTGCGGATGCCCATCACCTGGTTGCCAATGGTGTTGCCGGACTTGGCTTCCAACGCCAGCAGCACAATCATGTAGACCACGGTGAATGCGAGGCCGATGCTGCCCAACAGGACCAGCAACCCGGTGTCGTAGACAATGAAGCCGTTCCGGCGGGTCTGGGTGATGCCGGCGATGCCGATGGCGAAGGTGGTGGCAAGCACAGCGACAGGAGCCAGCCAGTCCAAAACGGCCGCACCCAAGCGTTTACCGGCAGACGCCGGCGCGAGTTCAAGCTTCGTCGTCAAAGTGGTCCCTCCCCCTGGATTCGACGCTGCGCCGGCACCGGCTCCGGACTGTACCGGGAACGGCTGAACGGATCCGGCTGGCGCGGACACTACCGAGATACTACCGGCACCCGGCGCGACCTGCCGGGTCAAGGGATCCTGCGCAGCCGCCTGCGCGTGGTTGACGTTCCTGTCCCGGCGGGCTTCACGGTTGTTCAGCGGGGAGCCGCAGAAGGTACAGAACGTTGCCCCGGGACGCACCGTATGGCGGCAGGCGGGGCATGCTTCGGCCTCATTGCCCACCCTTGCCGCCCTTCGTGAACAAGGACGCGATCCTGCCGCGGAGGCCGTTTGTCGCACGGTCCTTCGGGGACCGCCCCTCCAGTTCCCTGCGCCTGCTGAGGGCAGCCCGGCCGTCCGAAAGGAGGGAGCGGGGCGAGAAGCGGGCTTGCTGCCTCTTCCAGAAACCCACGCTTCCCGTGATGCCGTCCAGCGACGAGTCCACGATCTCCCAGTACTCCTTGACCTCGGCTTCGCTGGGCTGGCCGGCACCGAAGACGGCCGCATCGGCCCGGTGCGCCAACAATGTGGTGGTGGTTCCAGTGACCGGGAAGGCCTCCGCGATCACCGAAGCCGATTCGCGCCGGGTGGACTTGCCGTCGATCGAGGCGCCCATGTCCGTAGCCAGGCTCAATACTTCGTTCCATCCTCCGCCCACCCGCTGGGCGGCGTGGCCGTCCCGGAACCGGGCCTTCCGGCGTCGTGCCTTCAACAGGAGAATCAGCAACAGAGGCAAGGCGAGGATGCCGATCGGAATCAGCGCAACACCGATCGCAGCCAACAGCGGGCCCCAGAAAAGCCAGGGGTTGTTCTTCTTCTCGTCAGCATCAAGCGCGTCCGGTGTGGAGTCAGGCGGCAGGTCCGCGGGCTCCTGCGGCGGGGGCGGCGGCTGGAGTACCTGCGGCTTGGGCTTGGACTTGGTATCCGGGTCCGGCGGGATGGGCACGTTGTCCTTGGGCGGGGTGGGATCGAAGGCCACCCAACCAACACGGTCGAAGGCGACTTCCACCCAGGCATGCACGTCCTTGCCGGTGATGTTGATATTGCCGGCGCCGTTTTCCGGGCTCTTGGGATCGGGATAGAAACCCATCACCACGCGCGAAGGGATACCCAAGTGGCGCAGCATCAAGGACATGGCCACCGAGTACTGCTCGTCGTCACCAAGCATCTGCTTGGCGGACAGCAGGTTGCGTACGCGCGCAGAACTGTGCCCGGGCAGGCTGGGCAACTGCCCGTCGGCGACGAGTCCGTTGCTGAAGGCACCGCTCTTCTGGAAGTGCGCTTCGATCTGCCGGACACGGTCGATCGCCGTGGGCGCGTCCGCGGAGAGTTCGTTGGCTTGCGAGGCCACGATCGGCGGAACTTCCTGCGCGTCAGGCAGCGTGATCTTGGCAAAGTCGTACTGGGTGAGCTGCCCGTGCTCCAGCGTTCCAGGATCGGAAACCTGGACGGTGTACGCATCACCCTTGGCCAGGCCCTTGGTGGTCACCGCGGTGTCCGTTCCGGCGTTGAAGTACAGTCCCGAAGCTGCCTCCGGGCTCTGCAGGAAGCTCAGGCCCGTGGTGTGCCGTCCGCCAGGGACAAAGTAGCCCTGGTAATCCTCGATGGTGATGTCCAGCGTGTAGTTGGTGCTGGCCACCGGGCTGCCTGTGTCGGCGAGGGTGTTCAGTGAACGGGCATCGCCCACCTTGCTGAAGTTGCCCGAACTGTTGGGGTCCATGGTGTAGTTCAAGCCGTTGAAGGAGTCCAGCGCGGCCAGGCGGACGCGGCCATCCTTGGGCAGGCCCTTGACGGAGAAGAGTGTCTCGTCCTTCTGGTCCTTCACGAAGTTGCGGAAGCTTGCCAGCGGAGTGATGTAGTCGCGGGGATCGAACGGCGGGACGATCGTGTTGCGCAGCACCTTCCGGTCATCGCTCGCGGTGACCAACGGCGAGGCCACCGCGGTGATGCCGACGGCGGCAGCGATCACGGCTGCAGCAGTCCCCAGGCGGCGGAGCTTGCCACGGCGGGCCGTACCGGCGTCGTGGTCCGGACGGTTGGCCGAAACCATCCTGGTGCTGCTTTGGCGCAACACGTCCCGACGGAAGGTGGCCCACACGATCGAAATGATGGTCAGGGAAACACCGCGCTCCACGTTGAGGAAGCTTGCACTGGTGCTGAAGGCTATGCCCGTCACAAACAGTGCCAGCACGGGCAGGAGCGGCCAGTACGGGCTCTTAAGGCGCCAGGCCAACAGGCCCGCTGCCAGGGCCATCAGCAACGAGCTCAGGAACGGAACAATGAGCATGCCGTTCGCGGTACCCACAGGCACGCCAACAGTCAGCATGTCCTTCCACGAGAACACGATGCCCAGCAACAGCGTGCGCAGCGAATCCAGGCTCGGCAGGAACCCCAGCACGGCGGTGTCCGGCACTGCCAGGGCCGAGCCGAACAGCATGTAGGAGCCGAAGGCCGCGGCCGTGGTGATGAGCAGGCCCAGCCTGAGGTGCGCGTTCAGCACCGCGATGCCCAGGCCCAGCAGGATGCCGCCCAGTCCGGCCACAAGGTAGCGTGCGTCCCCGCCGAAGCTCAGGCTGAAGCCAAGCACGCCAAGGAACAACAATGCCGCGAGGGCAACGCAGTCGACGGCAAAATGCCACAAAGGCCGTCCATCGGCGAAGATCGAGTCGTTGCTGTTGACCGCCCGCCTCCGCGTCCGGGCATCCGGCCTGCCGTCCCGCCGCTGGCGGTTGCGGGTGTTCGGCGCGGTGCTCATGCTGCCGCCTTTCGAAGGACAATGGCGAGATCGTCGAGGTCTCCCACGGTGAGGACTGTCAGGTCCGCGATGTTGGCCCGCGACGGCGCGGCGCCGGGCTGGACGCGAACGGCGAGGCTGCGGACTCCGGGCGGAACAGAGGCGGCCGCCGAACGTAGTTGCGTAGCCGTCACCTGGCTGCCCACCACGAAGAACACCACGGAGGCGTTCGGAACCGTATCGGCCAGGGTCCGGGCGAGGTCGACGGCGGTCTTCCGCATCGGTGCTCCGACAATCCTGGTCATGTCATCCAGCAGGTTGCGGCCGGTTTCGCAGCGCAAGGGGCCTTTTTGCGTCATGACGTCCAGCTCGCGCTGTTCGCGGATGGCCTGGCGCCCAATGGAGCCAGCCACGGAAATGGCCATCTCGAACTCTGCCTCGGAGTCATATTCGTCCAGGTTGATCGAGAGTGAAATGGCCAGGTGCGCCCGGCGGGTCTCCTCGAACTGCCGGACCATGAGCTTGTTGGTGCGGGCCGTCGTCTTCCAGTGGATGTGCCGGCGGTCGTCACCGGGAACGTAGTCGCGCAGGGCGTGGAAGGAAACGTCGGCGCTGGACAGCTCGGTGGTGGGCATGCCTTCAAGGTCGCGGATAAAGCCCGCTGCCGATCCGCCGAGGGGAACGGTGCGAGGGTGGACGAACAAGTCCACCGGTTCCGTCCACATCACGCGGCGGCGGAGCAGGTGCAGCGGATCCGCCCGCACCGAACGGACCGGGCCAACAACGATCACGGCGCGGCGGGCGGTGGGAATAGTGAACAGGTCCTCATGGACCTGTGCAGGCTTCATGCGCGGCAAGTGGAAGATGGCCGTGTTGGAACCCACGGGAAGTTCCAGCGTGGCCGGCAGCAGCGGGCGGGCTGACACATTGGACACGGCAATACTGCCCACCGCATCATCGCCCACGGCCACGCGGGTGCGTGCCAGGTCCAGCACCACGCCGTAGGCCGAGCGGCCAACAATGAACGCAATGGCGAACACGAACAACAGGAACGCCACCATGGCGGCGGACTTGGCTTCCTGCCAGCCCCAGGACTGCCCTGCGATCCACAAGCCGATGGCGGTGGCCAGCACCACCCAACCGAGCACGCTCACCACGGAAAGGACGGGCCACACGAAGCGCAGCCAGAGTCCGCGCACGCTGGACCACGTGGGGGCCAGGACCTCCCCCAGCGTCCCTGCGGCTTCGGCCCACACGGCTGCGGGGTGGAGCTTGCCGGGCTTGCCTGGCCGTGAGCCCCCGGGCCGGGTTGCACCTTGCCGGGTGCCGTTGCCGGAGCTTGAGCCGGAGCCGGTACCGTTGCCGGAGCCGCCCAAGGAGCGGATCTTGCTGCCCAGCGCCGATGTTGCGCGCTTGAGCGAATCAGCAGCCCTGTTCAGGGGTGTGCTGGAGGACATGTGGGGACCTTTGTTCGTGCCGGGGTGCGGGTGGTTCGTGCAGGAGCCGTACTAGGCGCAGGCTTAGGCGCTGGCGCGTTGCTGCGGGGCTGCGACGTCCGCAAGGACGCGGGTCAGGACAACTTCCGGAGTGGCGCCGGAGAACTCCGCCTCCGGGTCCATCACCAGTCGGTGGGTCCAGACCACGGGAGCCAGTTCCTTGACGTCGTCCGGCAGAACGAAGTTCCGTCCCTGGCCGGCAGCCCATACCTTTGCCGCGCGGACCATGGCCAAGGCGCCACGGACAGAAACACCCAGGCGGGTCTCCGAAGCGTTGCGGGTTTCCTCGCAGAGCCGGGAAATGTACTCCAGCACCGCGGTGTCCACGTGGGTGGTGGCCGCGAGGTCGGCCATGTCCGCAACAGCCTGCGTGGTGATGATGGCCGAGAGGTCCCGCGAACGGTCCTTGAGGTTGGAGCCGCCCAGCAACCTCACGGTGGAGGCGTGATCCGGGTAGCCAATGGAGGTCTTGATCAGGAAGCGGTCCAGCTGTGCTTCAGGCAGTCGGTAGGTACCAGCCTGCTCGATCGGGTTCTGCGTCGCCAGGACCATGAACGGCCGCCCGGCGTCGTAGGTTGTACCGTCCACGGTGACACGGGATTCTTCCATGACCTCGAGCAGCGCGGACTGGGTCTTCGGCGAAGCACGGTTGATTTCATCGGCCAGGACGATGTTGCTGAAGACCGGGCCCTTGTGGAACTCGAACTTCTGCGTCTTCTGGTCGTAGATGGTCACACCCGTGACGTCCGAGGGCAGGAGGTCGGGGGTGAACTGGATGCGGTTGTGCGAACCCTGGACAGTGGCCGCGAGGGCACGCGCCAGCGACGTCTTACCCGTACCCGGAGCATCCTCGAAGAGCACATGGCCCTCAGCCAGCATCGCCGTAAAGGTCAGCCGGATGACGTGCTCCTTGCCAAGCACGGCCTGGCCCACGTTGGCAACGAGCTTCTCGAACGTTTCTGCAAACCACGCGGCCTGCTCGTTTGTCATGGTCATCGGTTGATCCTGTTCATTGTGTGGGTGTTCGGATGAAGTTGTGCGTTTGCTGCGCAGGGCATCAGCAGCCGCCCGGCTCAGAACCGTAGCGGTCCACGGTGATGGCCTTGACGTACCAACCCGGGTGGCTGCCTTCGGTCACGCGGTACCACTTGGTGGAACCGCCGTAGATGTTCTTGGTGCAGTCGATCTTGAGCCTGCCCTCGGAACGGGAAACCCAACCCACTCCACACGACGGCCCACTCGGGTTGTACGTGTCCGCTTGGCCCGGCTTTCCAGGGCACGTGTTGTTGTGCGCCTGGATGGTGGTGGGCGACGGCGGTGGAGGCGGAGGCGTTGGATCGTCGCCACTGGTGGCCGCAACCTGTCCGCTGCCCGGACCGGCAACCACGGTCACTGCCCGCACGTTCAGGCGCCGGGTCTTGTCCCATCCGCCACCGGAAACGTCGTACCTATTGGCCTTTCCAACGCTCACCCAGCCGCCGCCGTCGAGGTTTACCTCATAGTGGTCCAGCGGGCGGCCGTTGGTGGCCGGGTTGTTCCAGGTCCAGTGGACCTGGCCGTCGCCCTTGGCGGACTTGCCACCGTTGACGTTCGGTGCATTCGGTGGCCCGTACGGGTTGCCCGTACCGATCGCCTTGGCGTCGCCGGACTGGTTGTTCTTGACCGACGTCGCGATGATGTTGACCACCACGTTGCTGCCGTTGGGCTGGCCGCCGATGTCTCCACCGCCGCGGCCGATCGGGCCGGAACCCGAGGCCGTCTGCCAGCGGTAGGTGATCTCGTTGTCCTGCGAGCCGTTGCGTTCGGCAGCGGTCAGCGGCGTGAAGGTGACGCGCAGCTGCCCACTGGTGCCAGTGGCAGTCACGGAGCCACTGCCCACGGTCCCCGGCTTGCCCGCGGCACGGATCGCCGCGGACTGCTGGCTGACTCCACTGACGCCGGCCTTGTTGGTTGCCGAAACCGTGAACGTGTAATCCGCTTCGGAGTTGGCAACGGTCACGTTCTGCGACGTGGCAGCCACAGATTGGGAACCCACGACGGCGCCGCCGCGGTAGGTGGTCAAGGTATAGGCAGACACCGGGTCACCGTTGTTGTTGGGTGCCGCCCAGCTGACCCGCAGCTGGCTTTGGGTGCCTACCGATCCAGCCCCCGAGACCGAGGGCGCGGACGGCGTCGCAGGAATGCCGGCCGGAGTCTCCGCAGCTGAGTAGGGGCTCCACTCGGAAGGCTCCTTGGCGTCATTCCTGGCGAGCACGCGGACCTTGTAGGCCACGCCGTTGGTGAGGCCCTTCCAGACATAGCTGGAGCCGGTGAGGTTTTGGATCTGCGCGTTCTGCCCGGCGGGTGCCGGTGAAATCTCCAGGTCGTAGGACTTCACCGGGGAACCCTTGCTGGCGGGCGGAACCCAGGCCACGGACAGTTGCTTGTCGCCAAACTTCAGCGACGGCGCAACCGGGGTGTCCGGCTTGACGTCCGGGCGGACCTCGGCCGAGACCGGCGACCTTTCGGACTCATTGATGGCATTGGTGGCCGTCACCGCGAAGTGGTACTTCACGTTGTTGGTCAGGCCCGTCAGCGTACACGTGTTCGCGGGGCAGTCCTGCTTGAATCCGCCCTCACCGTACACGGTGTACTTGGTGATGGGTGAGCCCCTGTCTGCGGGTGCCGTCCACGTCAACAGCGCAGTCTGGTCGCCCACGCTTTGGGCCTGGGGCGTGGTGGGTGCTTCCGGCTTGTCCTTCACCGTCAGGCGGACACGGGCCGTGGCATAGCGCGACAATTCGCCGGTCTTGTCAGAAACCGTGTAGGCCACCACCATGGTTCCGGTGAAGCCTCCCCCCGGTGTGACGGTGACGCTGTCTCCCCCGGGTGTGGCCGTGCCCTGCCCTGTCTCCACAACGGCGGAGACGATCTTCAAAGCCGTGTCCGGGAACGGGTTGGAGTCATTCGCAAGCACATTGACCGTCACAGGTTTGCCGGATTGGGCGTCCGGTTCCACGTCGTCGTTGGCCACCGGCTTCGGGCGGTTGGAAGCCGTCAACGTCAGCTTGTAGTTGGCGATCGCCTCAAGCCCCCGCCGGTCCTTGGCTTTGACCTGTACCGTGCCGGACTGCCCGATCTGGACGGAATCCTGGGCTGAGACCTTAAGGCTCTTGCCGTCCACGTTCACCCGGAAGCCACCAGGCGCCGAACCGACCAGTTCGTAGCTCATGTTCTGGACATCGTCAGCATCAGGATCTGACGTGAGCTTCTGCAGGTCCAGGCTTGCCGAATCACCCTTGGGAACCTCGACGTCGCTGCCCAGGAGTTCCGGCGGGTTGTTTTTGTTCGGATCGGGCAGCACCTTGGTGCGGATGCTCAGCGTGGACTTCAAGCCGTTGGGGTCGTCAGGGCCACTGCCGTCGGTGACTTCGAAGCTGATGGAGCCAGGGCCAACGTACTCGGCACCAGCCGTGTACTTGATGCCCGTTCCATTGTTGGCGATGGGATCGCTTCCGTCGCCGCCGATCAGCTTGATGCGGTCGGCCTGGGTGAGCCGGGGTGACTTGCCGTCACGGACCTTGACCCACTCGGCCAGGTTGACGGTGACGGACTGGCCGGAGACCAGTTCGATGACCTCGTCCTTGGCCAGGGTAGGAACCTGCTGGCCGACGCCGGGAACCCAGATGATGGCCGTGGACTTCTGGCCATCGACGTCTTCCACGGTGTACGGCACCAGTTGCGGCTGCTCGGTAAGTTCCACGATCACGTTGCCCTCGGAGCCGGGACGCGCAGTGGGCACCTCGGTGCTGACTTTGAGGTTCTCCCCCACGCCGTCCGGGTCCTCGTCGTTCTTCAAAACGGGAACATCCACGGCCGTCTTGACCAGGGTTTGGGCGGACGTGACGCGGTCGTCACGGGCAATCGGGGCTTGCAGCGGGATGTCGTTCTTCACGATCACCCTGATGCTCGCCTGGCCGACGGCGTCGCGGTCATCGGCCACGGAGTAGCGGACATTCACTGTTCCCTCCACGGCAGGAGCGGTGACCAGGATGCGGCCGCTGGTCTTGCTCACATGGGCGTCCAGGGCTTTGTCGGCCTCGATGCTGTCAGTGAGGATCCGGATGGGGTCGCCGTCGGGATCGGTGTCGTTGGCTGTCGCGTCCACGGCAATCTGGCGTCCGGGACGGACCTTCACCTCGTCGTCCACGGGCGCGGGCTTCTGGTTGTTTTCGCCGCGGGGCGCAACTCCGACCGTCACCGTACCCGTGTTGACCGCACCCTGGCGGTCCACCACCTTGTAGCGGAACGAGTCGGTCCCTGCACCGTCACCTGCGGCGACGAAGTCGATGAAGTTGCTTCCCGCCGTCGCGGTTCCCATGGTGGGAGTGCTGTCGATGCCGGTGAGCTGCACCGAATCGCCATCGGGGTCGATGCCATCCAGCGGCACCGGAATCCGGACGGATCCCCCGGCCACCACGCGTGCGGTCAGGTTCTGCGGTTGCGGGCGCGAGTTCTGCGCCCCTTCCAGGGGAAGGATGTGGATGGTTACGGCTGCCGCGCTCTTCTGGCCTTGCGGGTCAACCGCGTTGTAGATGGCGCGCACGGTCTTGGGCGTTGGTCCTGCGATGAAGCGCAACGTGTTCTCGGAGACGAACGCCTTGCCGTCTTCCTCCGCGATGTTCTGGGCCAGCACCGGATCCACCTTGAGCTCTTCGCCCTGCGGATGGGTGTCGTTGTCCAGCACCGGAATGGTGACGACGTCGTTCACGCGCACGTTGACTTCGTCGGGTTTAGGCTGGGGAGCTTCGACGACGGCGGGAGCCGGCACCGGGACCACACCCACTGTTCCGGTGGCCGAGGAACGGCCGTTGGACATGGTGTAGCTGAAGACGAACGGGTCCTTGGAACCGAGGACATCCGTGACGCGCAGGACGCTGTGGTCGATGACGCTGACTGAGGCTGTGGACCCGTCGGGGACTGTCACCGACTGCAGCACAAGGACGCCACCGGATGGATCCGAGTCATTCGCGAGCGGATCCACCAGCACGCTGCCGCCCACCGGGAGCAGGGCGACGTCATGAACCGCCACCGGCGCGCCGGAGTCCTTTCCGGACTCTACGTCCACACGGATCAGGCCTTGGCTGCTTTGCGGGCCATTGCTGGCGATGTACGTCAGGTACACCGGACCGGGCGTGTTGCTCTTGAAGGTGAACGTGCCGCCATCGGTGATGGCACCCAGCTCGGCCTGGCCTGCCGCCTCCACGTGGGCCACGCGCAAGGCACCACCATTGGGATCCACATCGTTCTTGAGTGGCGAAATCACCAGGTCCTGGCCCACCACGGCCGTCACGTGGTCGGCATTGACGACGGGAGCGAGCGCGCCCGGGGGCTGTACGTTGACCACCACGCGACCGGTGGTGGTGGCCCGGCCGTCCCACACGGTGATGGTCACGTTCTTCTTGCCCGGCGCTGCGCCGGAATCCTGGTACGTGAGCAGGCCATCGCGGCGGACCTTTACCTGGTCCTGGTCGTTGTCGGCCTTCGCGTCCAGCAGGACCAGGTCGTCACCGTCTGGATCCATCCAGTCCGTGAGGATGTTCTGGCTGACCGACTTCCCTTGCTCCACCAGCATGGTGGTGGGCTCAGCCCTCTTGAAGAAGGGGGGCTTGTTGTCTTCGGGAGCAACCACACGCAAGGTGACCTTGCCGCCGGCAGACAGCCCACGGCCATCGGAGGCGTTGTAGTCGAAGGTCTCCGTGCCGGGCTTGGCCTCGGCGGGAACCTTGATCTGGAAGGCCGAGCCGCCGTAGATGCTCTCCAGCGCGCCTGCCTTGGGACCGTTGGCGCCCACTGCCGCGGTGAGAACGTCGCCGTCGGGGTCCGAATCGTTGTCCAGGATGCTCAGGATGGACGTGCGGCCGGGACGCACGCCGAACTCGTCGGGTTTGGTTTCCGGCGGCCTGTTGGGCTTGGTGCGGTCAGGCAGGACGTTGATGGTGTTGTTGTCCGCGGACTCCTCGTCCTGGTCGTTGGACTGGTTCTTGGGCGGGACAACGTCGTCCCAGTTGTTGACCAACTGCATGTTCTGGTTGACCAGCCACACGCTGCCGGAGTTGACGTCGTTCAGGACCACCAGGTCACGGTTGACGCGGAAAACGTAGCTTGGTGAAGCACTTGCCTTGGGGACATCGTTCTTCTTGTCGTCAGCGTCGTTTTCACAATCGCGGACGTACTTGTTGGCGCCTGCCCACGCAGCGTGGACGCACTTGTTGACCTGCACGGGGGCTGCAGGAACGCCTTCGCCCCCGGCGGCGACGGTATCCGCCGTCGAGCCGTCCAGCGGTTGCTTCAGCAACGCCTTGCGGGTGGAAATCGCAACGAACCCGCTGTCCTCGCCGCCCTGCTGGAGCTTGGCTTCGCGGGCGTCCTGCAGGTTGAGTTTCCGCCCGCCGGGCAGGAAGAGGTTGCCCGACCCCGCGTCGAGGACTACCGGTTTGTCGCCCACCACCGTGAGTTGCAGGTCCCCAGCGCCCTTCAGTTCGTCCACTTTGGTGACGTCCGAGGTGGTCCGCTCACCGTTGGCATCAACGGTGGTCACCGTGATTTCGCCCTTGCCCGGATCCGCGGTGTAGATCCGGTTGTCCTGGCCTACTGCCGAGACCATGCCCTGGGAGCCCGTCAGTACAGGTTCCGTGCTTTCTTCGTCGAAACCGTTCACCGTGGAGGGAGAGAGCGCCCAGACCTTGCCCTTGGCGGGGTCCGTAACGGAGAGGACGGTGGAACCGTAGCTGACGCGCGACGACGACGGGAGCTGCTTGTCGCCGCTCAGCTTCAGGTTCGCTGCGGACACCTGGTTGATGGTGGAGCCGGACTCGTCGTCCACAAAGACGTTGCCGTCATGCTGCAGGACATCGAACGTGGTGCTGGCAGGCGTCACGGCACCATCGAGGACGCGGCTGGGGTAGTTCAGCCGGCCCACCGCATTCTTGGTCTTGCTCACCACCCACACGCCGCCGTCGTTCAGGTCCACCTCGGTGGTCTTGAAGCCCGGGTACAGCACGGCGAATGCCACAAGCACTGCCCCGGCCGCGGTCACGGCTGTGGCAGAGACGAGTTTCTTGTTTCGACGCTTTTTCAGCCAGTCCTTGCCGAAGAAAGAAGTCACAGCCCCAAAATTCCCTTGTTGTTCCAGCTGCACGAAGCAGCTACCAGGCCAACCGGCAGGTGCCGGCAGCCAGACATTCCGCAGTACCCCCATACAGCGGCGGAATTTTCAGTGCCTAAGAATACCCCACACGCCACACGGCCATCCATGGAAACCCGATACCGGGCTCTCCGTTGGCTTTGACAGCATACTGGCTTGGCAGCAGCCGGCGCGATGGGTACAAGTACCCGGCGTAACGGCGGAGCTTGGCTCTGCAACCATGGGGTCAGCGTCAGCATCGGGGCGCTCCGAGACCTGCTGGATCGCCCAGGTACGTGTGACCTGCAATGATGTAACGCCCAACGTTGCGGTAGGAACCGGATTCGATCCGCCACCAGCGCTGCATCCCCACCCAGTTGTCCGTCTGGTCGATGTAACAACGGACGACGATTTGGCCTTGGTCCGAGGTGTACATCCACGGAGGCTGGTTGCCGCCCTTCCCGTCACAGGTGTACTTGTTCGGATCGTAGTTCGATCCCCCAAGCGTGTAGCTGCACGACCGTTGCACAGCACCCGGGTTCATGGTGGTGGTCCATTCGCCCTTCTTGCCGGACTTGGCGCTGGCGCTGGCCACCGGCCCACCTTGGCCGAGGGAATTGAACGTTTGCACGTCAATGGTCCGGGTCTGTTCATAGCCGCCGGTATTGATGGTCCTGCTGCCGGAGGCCGCCACGGTTTCCCAACCCCCGCCGTTGATCCGGATCTTGGTGGTCCGGACATCGTTGGTTGCCGAAGACGGCGACGACCAATTGAGGGTTACCGATGGATCATTCATGGCACCGTTGGTACCCGACGCCGACGGCGTCCCCGGCGCCCCGTACGGCGTAGCGCCGGCCGGTGCACTCGCGTCCGAACTCGGCGCCACCGAGGACTGGGCCGTCACCGTGATGTTGCTGGCCTGTCCATTGGCGAAGCCACCCACGGTCTGGCCTGGCTGGATGGGTCCGGATTGCCCCGTGCTGGCACGGTACGTGTAGCTCACCTCGCTGGCGCTCGAGCCGTTGCGCTGGGCCTGGTTCAGCACGGCGAAGTTGATGGTCACTTGTCCGCCCGCTCCCCCGGTGTTCGCCGGGGTTGCGCTGACGTTGCCCACGGTCCCCAGCTTGCCGGTGGCCCGTCGTGGCGCAGATGCAGCACTGACCCCGCCCTTCCCGGCTTTGTTCTCGGCCTGGACCGTGAACGTGTAGCCGGTTTCGGAATTGGTGGCTTCGAAGGTGGTAGTCCTGGTAGTACCGGGAATGGTTTTTGTTTGAGGTGCTGCACCACCTCCGCTCATGGTGACGTAGTAGTTCTTGATGGGGTCACCGTTGATGTCCGGCTCACTCCAGGTCGCTTGCAGGGTGTTCTTCCCATTGGCGGATTCAACGACCGCCGTGGTCGGCGCCGCGGGTGCGCCGGGCAGGCCCGCCGGGTGGTCTTCGGCGGAATACAGGCTCCAGTCCGAAGGTCCGAGGTCGTTGACGGCCTGCGCCCGCACCTTGTACTTCACGCCGTTCGTGAGGGCCGGCCAGGTGTAGCTGAGCCCGGTCACGTCGTTCTTCACCGCGATGCCGTTGGCGGGGGGCGGCGAGATTTCCAGGTTGTAGTGCTTCACGGGCGAGCCCTCGGTCTTGGCGGGGGTCCACGTGATGGCCAGGTCCTTGTCGCCCGCTTTGACCGTAGGCGGCGCGGGCGGCGAAGGCTTCTCGTCGGGTCTGATCTCGTTCGATGCCACTGAGGCTGGGGACTCCCCTACCTCGTTGGTGGCGGTCACAGTGAAGACGTACTTGACGTTGTTGGTCAGCCCGGTCAGCGTACACGTGGTGGTGGGGCATTCCTGCTGGAAGCCTGCCGACTTGACGGTGTACTTGGTAATGGGCGCGCCATTGTCCGACGGCGGCGCCCACTTGAGTACGGCAGTGCGGCTCCGGACGTCGGTTGCCGTCGGAGCGGACGGCGCGTCAGGTTTGTCCCGGACGGTGATCCGGACCCGTCCAACGGCCTGCCGCCCGGGATCGTCCGTCTTATCCTTGATGGTGTACCTGACCACCAGCACGCCCTTGGACCCGGGAGCCGGGGTCACGGAAATCGAGTCTCCGGATATGGACGGTTGCCCGGCGGTTGATCCCGTCTCGGTCACGGCCGAAACGATGGTGAGCGGCTCGCTGAACGGGTTGAAGTCGTTGCCCAGCACGTTGACCGTTTGCGGCTTGCCGGCATCGGCCTTGTCCACGGTGTCGTCGTTGGCCACCGGCTTGGGGCGGTTGGAGGACACCACGGTGACGGTGACGGCAGCCTTGACGGGCTCGGACCGTCCGTCGGTGACCCGCAGTGGAAGGACGCCTCGTGCGCCCGGGTTCAGGGAGCCACCGGGAGTGACCTTCAGGACAGTGCCGTCAATGCGTGCGTCGAAGCCGCCCGGCTGCTGGCCGTCGAGCTCGAACTTGAGCTTGCCTTGGTCCTGCTCATCCACGTCCTTGGCAAGGTTGCCGAGTTCCAGTTCGGTGGTATCGCCCTTGGGCGCGTCCATGGAGGCTCCGCTGAACGTGGGCGGATGGTTGGCATTGGGATCAGGCAAGACCTTGGTCATGATGGTCAGCGTTGATTTAAGGCCCTCAGAGTCGTCAGGGCCCGAGCCGTCCGTCACTTCGAAAGTCACAGAACCCGGACCCACATAGTCGGCCTGGGCCGCATAACGCAAGCCGGTGCCTCCTGCTGCAGCTACACTCAACGGGTCAGCGCCCTGGACCTTGATCTTGTCCACAACCGTGAGTTTCGGACTTCGGCCTTCCCTTACCTTGACGTAGTCCGCCAGGGACAACGTCACTTCCTTGCCCGCCGTCACCTCCACCACGTCCGTCTTGGCCAGCGTCGGGTACTGCAGCCCCTGGCCGGGAATCCACATGACGGCAGTTGCCGACTGTCCGTCGATGTCCGTGACGGTATACGGGATCAACTGGTCCACGGGAGCCAGGGTGACCACTACGTTCCCGGACGTTCCCACCCGCGCGTTCGGGTTGCCGTCCGGAAGGGAAATCTTCAGGTCCTCGGCTACGCCGTCGGGATCGGAATCGTTCTTCAGGACCGGCACATCCACGGCGGTCTTGCCGAGCGTTTCGGCGAGCGTCACGTGGTCGTCCACGGCAATGGGGGCGTGCAGGGGCGCCGTGGCACTGGTCTGCACACGGATCACGGCGCTGGCTTCGGCTTTCTTGTCGTCCTGGATCCGGTAGCTGACGCTCTCCACTCCGGCCACGCCGGGCGCCGTCAGGACAGCCTTGCCGGCGGCAGCCTCTACCTGGAGTTCAGGCTTGGCCTCGAACGTGGGCACCAAGGCGATGGGGTCGCCGTCGGGGTCTGAGTCATTCTTGAGCACATCGACGGCAACGCGCCGTCCAGGGCGGACGTCGATGACGTCATCCACGGCAATGGGCTTCTGGTTGTCCGCTTCCGCGGGAGCGATCCCGACGATCACGGTGCCGGTGTTCTCGGCCCCGATCCGGTCCCGCACGCGGTAGCTGAAGGTGTCCGTTCCGGCCGACTTTCCACCGGCTGTGTATTCGAGATAGCCGTCCCGAAGGATGGCTGTGCCCAGGGACGGTGCCTTGTCGATCCCGATCAGCTGCACTGAGTCGCCGTCGGCGTCGATGCCGTCCAGCGGAACAGGAACACGCACGGTCATCCCGGCAACCACGCGCGCTGTAAGGTTCTTCGGTTCAGGACGGGTGTTCGCAGCATCGTCACGGGCGCGGATCCGGATGGTTACCTGCTGGGAATCCGTCTGCCCGGATGCGTTGCTCACCTTGTAGATCGCATAGACCGTCTTGGCCTCTTCGCCCGCGATGAACCGGAGCGTTTTACCGGCCACGAACATGCGCCCGTCCGCCTCGTCCGGCTGCTGCGCCAGGACGGGGTCCAGCGTGAGCTCGCCCCCGTTGGGATCGGTATCGTTCTCCAGCACGGGAATGGTCACCACGTCCCCGGCCCGGACCGTGACTTCGTCCGGCTTGGCCTGCGGGGCCTGCAGCTTGGTGGGCGCCGGGACCACCTGGACGGAGATATCCCCCGTGGCTGAGGACTTGCCGTTGGAAATCGTGTACTTCAGCGACAGCTGGCCCTCGGCCCGGATGTCGGTAATCTTCACCACCGAATGGTCCAGGACCGCCACGCTGACGGGGAGGCCGTCGGCCGCCGTTACGGACTGCACCACCAGTACGCCGCCGGCAGGATCCGAATCATTGCCCAGGACGTCCACAACCGTGCTTCCGCCGCTGGGCAGCAGGGCGATGTCGCGAACGGCAACCGGCGCGCCGTCGCTGTTCCCGGAGACGACGTCCACGCGAACCAGTTGCTGGGCGCTCGCCGGACCGTTGGTGACCATGTACGTGACGTAGTGTGCGCCCACTGCCGTGGAATTGAACGTGAAGGTCTGCTGGTCCGGGCCCACCACCGCAGTGGATTGGCCGTCGGGCTGTGCCTGGGCCAGCCGCAAGGTGCCGCCCTGCGGATCGGTGTCATTCTTCAGGGGTGCAATGACGGTGTCCTGGCCGGCCACGGCCACCACGTGGTCCGCGTTCGCAATCGGCGGCAGTGCTCCGGCAGCACGGACGTCCACGCTGATCTGGCCCTCGGTGGTCAGTGAGCCATCCGAGACGGTCACGTTGATTGTCTTCCGGCCCGGACCCGCGCCCGAGTCCTGGAACGTGAGCAAGCCATCGGGCCTGATCCGGACCTGGTCCGCTGGATCGCTGCTGGAGGCCGAGACCGCAAAGAGGTCGTCGCCGTCGGGGTCCATCCAATCCGTCAGGATGTACTGGTTGGCGATCTTGCCCGACTGGACCACCAGGGTGGTGTTGCGGTTGGGTTTGGGCTGCGGAGCGTTGTTTTCTTCCGGCGGCACAATGCGCAGGTCCACCTCCGCGGACGCCGTCCCGCCACGGCCGTCGTCCACGGTGTACTTGAACGATTCCGAACCGGTGGTTCCGGCCGGGACCGCGATCTGGAAGCCGGTTCCACCGTAAACCGCAGACAACGCGCCGGACTTGAGCGGCTCTGCGGCACTGACCGTCAGGACATCGCCGTCGGAGTCGGCGTCGTTGTCCAGGACCGGAAGCAACGTGGTCTTTCCGGCCCGCACGCCATAGGCATCCGGTTTGGCCACGGGAGGCGTGTTGGGCTTGCTGCGGTCCGGAAGTACGGTCTGCTGGACCTCATCGGCGGAATCCTTGTCAGCGTCGTCCGAGGTCTGCTGAGGCGGAATGACGTCCAGCCAGTTGTTCACCAACTGCATATTCTGGTTGACCATCCAGACGTTGCCGGAGTTGACGTCGTTGAGGACCACCAGGTCCCGGTTCACCCGGAAAACGTACGACGGCGACGCACTCGCCTTGGGCACATCGGCGCGGCGGCTGTCAGCCTGGTTGGCGCACTCGCGAACGTACTTGTTGGCTCCGGACCAGGCCGCGTAGGTGCAACTACCTACGTGGACGGGCGCCGCCGGAATGCCCTGGCCATCGGGCTTGACGGTCTTGGCCGTCCCACCGTCCAGGGGCTGCAGGAGCAACGCATTCTTGGTGGCAATGGCCACGGCGTCCGCTGCAGGTCCGGCTTGCTGGAGTTTGGCGTCCTTGGCATCGTCCAAGTGAACAGTGGAGCCACCCGGAAGCACCAGGTTTCCGTTGGCCAGGTTCAGCACCACGGCCTTGTCACCCACGGCCGTCAGTTGGACCTCGCCGGCGGCTTTGAGGGCGTCGTCGGTCCGGACCTGGGAGTCCACGGCGTTGCCTTCTCCATCCACTTTCGTAGTGGTGAGCTTGCCGGTCTTGGGGTCCAGGGTGTGGATGGCGTCGTCGGCCCCAACTATGGAGGTGATTCCCGCGGATTGTTCGATCAGCGGCTTGGATTCGTCACTGAACCCGCTGACGGATGTCGGCGAGACTGCCCACACCTTGCCCTTGGAAGGGTCCGTGACGGCCAGGACCTTGCTGCCGAAGCTCACCTTCGCGGAGCCCGGAAGTTTCTGGTCGCCGCCGAGCCGCATGTTTGCGGCACTGACGGGGTTGATGGTTGCCCCGCGCGCGTCGTCGATGAAAATGTCGCTCGCTTGCTGCAGGATGTCGAAATCGTCGCTGGCCGGGACCACCGCGCCGTCGAGGGACTTGGAGGGGTAGTTCAGGCGGCCGGCAGCGTTGTTGGCCTTGCTGACCACCCACACGCCGCCGTCGTTCAGGTCCACTTCGGTGGTCTTGAACCCCGGGTAGAGAATGGCACCGGTGACAACAACAGCAGCGGCAGCCAGCACGGACGTTGCCCCGATGACCCTGTTGCGGCGCCGCTTTGCTGCGCTGTTTACGGGCGCTCGGCGGCCAGGCCTCCTGGACGGTGCCATCAACAATCCCCCGTGAAATTGGCAGCCGTCACTCTTCGCGCGGCTGGCTTGACGCGAACAGTCACCCAGCCTACCGGTTTAATCCATCGATTAGCGAAGATGTGATGGGTACAACTACCCGTTCCCGGCGGAGCAGACGCCGTGCCGGGGACTAGTCCAGGACCAGGCCCTTGCCCTGGCCGCGGGCCAGCATCACAGGGTGGATTTCACCGAAGCCACGCACATTCTCCGAGGCCTGCGGGACCAGGACAAAGCGCTCGTCCTGTCCCAAGGCGGCCGCCGTCATGGCATCAACCAGCACCGTTCCCGGCTGGGCCAAACTGGTCAAACGCGCCGCCAGGTTCACCGTGGGTCCATAGATGTCACCGAGGCGGGACAGGATTCGTCCCCAAACCATGGATACGCGGGCCTGCGGAAGAATCTCGTCCTCCGTGAACGCATGGGCCAGCGCCAGGGAGATCTCGGCACCGGCAGCAGGCGTTTCAGCGATGTACAGCACTTCGTCGCCCACGGTCTTGACCAAACGTCCGCCACCGACCGAGATGATTTCGGCACATTTATTTTCGAAGCGCTGCACCATCTGCGCCAGCGTCTTCTCGTTCATGCGGCGCGACAAACTGGTGTAGGACACCAGGTCGGCGAAGCCTACGGCGCGGGCCAGGGGCAGCGGAGCATCGTCCTCGTCGCCTTCACGGCCTTCCTCGCTCGCTTGGAGGCCCGCTTCGGCGCGGACGGCCAGCCGCTGCACGCCGGCATTGAGTTGACGGCGGTAGGAGTAGACCAGGATCTCCTCCAGGGAATCCACCAGGGCAGGGAGTTGGTTCACCAGCTGCTTGCGGGCGACGGCGTCCGGGATGCCTTGCTCCTGGACCATGTCCTCCACCAGGGCTTCCACCTGCCACACCACCATGCGGTCCGTCATTTGGCCGATGGACCTGGTAACGGAGATTGCCGCTTCCTCAGTCAAGAGACCGGCACGGACCAGGTCAAGGATGGTTGTCAATGCGGCCTGGTCCCGTTCGGTGAAGGCCACGTCCTCATCACCCCAGTTGGGGAAACCCAAAGCGCGCCACAGTTTCCGGGCGGACAGCACGGAAACACCGGCACCGGCGGCAACTTCACGACGGCGGAGCTTGCGTTCGCCGCCCAGCAGGCGGGCTTCGAGCGATTTGATGGCGAGCCGTTCCGCGGACATCACGCCAGTCGGTGGCCCGGTGGGCACAACCTGGCTGGGTATTGGTTCCGTGTCCTCATCCACTGAAGGTTCGGGTACGGCGTCGAACTCCTGGTCCAGGTCCTCGCCGGACTGCTGATCCTCAACGCTCATCTCTTCCACCTTCTCTCACTTCCCACGGCAATTCCTCAAAATCCGGCAGCACTTCTCCTTCGAGGACTCCGTCCCTCGGCAGATCCTCCAAGGCATCCATGATGAAGCCACGGAATTTCCCCACCTCGGGAACATCCGCGAGGATCGTCACTGCTGAGTGCCCGGTATCCAAGGATATATTCCCCGAGTGCAAGGTCCGCTGGAGCAGGTTCTGCTGGATGCCCACATTGCGGACTGACATTAACGGAACCTGCCAGTCCCCTCGGCGCAGCACCCCGTGCTTGGCGATGATGCGTCGGCTTGTCAGGATGTACCGCAGGGACCGCCAACGCAGGAAACGCTTGACGCTGTAGGCCAGGATCGCAAAGGCGGCGAGACCCAAACAAGCACCCATCAGCCACGGCGTCCATGCATTGGTGATGAACGGGGCCAGCCGCTGCGGATTTCCCTTGGCGATCCACGCACTGGCATACCCGGCCACCGCGGGAATAAGGATGAGCACCAGCACCGGAAAGAAAAGGGAGCGGGGCTGCTGCCGCGTGATGGTCAGCACCTGCTCCCCCGGAAGCAGTTCCTTACGCATAACCGCTTTCTGTGGCACGGAGGTGCACCACGTCTCCGGCAGTCACCACGTGCTCACGGCCTCCATGGTCAACCACCAGCAGGGACCCGTGCTCGTCGAGACGGGATGCGTGGCCCACCAGTTCGTGGTCGCCGGGCAGGTGCGCCCGGACTTCGCGGCCCAGCGTCACCATGGCCGATACAACGCGCTTGTGCAGCGACGGTCCGCCGGCGAGTCCGGCCGCGGGGTCTCCTTCGGCGTTGCAGAAGCTCCGGTATAGACGGGCGAAACTCGAAAGGTAACTCTTCAGCAGCGCGGTGCGGTCCGTCGTCGTGGTTCCTTCCAAGGCGAGCGATGTCGCTGTAGGGACGGGCAATTCGTCCTCGGACAGCGTGACGTTGAGTCCCACGCCGAGGATCACGGCCGGGACCGAGCCGTCGCCCAGAGGAGTCATTTGCGCAAGGATGCCCGCGATCTTCCTCCCGTTGACCAGGACATCGTTGGGCCACTTGATCTCCGCAGTGACTCCCGCGGTCTGCTGGAGCGCTTCACGCAGGGCAACGGCGGCCAGCAACGACAGCCAGGAGTAGCTCTGCGTGGGGACGGGCATGCCCTCGGCCGTCACAGGACGGAGCACCATGGACACCGACACCGCCGAGCGCTCGGGCGATTCCCAATGCCGGTCGAGCCGCCCGCGTGCCGCTGTCTGGTGCTCGGCCGTCAGCACGGCCAGGTCTGCCCACTTCTTCGGCTCAACCGTCACGGCGCGCACCAGGTCGGCATTGGTTGATCCCGTGGATTCCACGATATTGAGCTGGGAAATGCCGCTCGCCGCAAGGAAATCGGGCGACAACAACGCCTCGCGGTCCAGGGCGGCGCGGAGCTGGGACTCGTTGGGTTCGCGGCTTTCGGGCAGTTCGGCATCCATAGCTGAATCCTATCCAGTTACCGGGCCACGGACCGCTCCCCGGAGGTGTGAATCCGCTTAGAGGAAGATGTCCGGAACCAGCCGGTCTTCGGGTGCGCCGAGGCTGTACGGGGCGAAGTCGCGGACTCCTGCCTCACGCAGTACCTCTTCGTCCGTATAGAAGTTGCCGGTCCCGTAGCTGCCTGCCCCGGCCAGGATCGCGTGGGCGGCGTCTGCCATGATTTCCGGACCCCGGGCAGCCTGCACCATCTGCTGCCCACCGGGCATGTTCCGGATCGCGGCAGTATCGATCAGGGTGCACGGCCAGAGGGAGTTGACCTGCACGCCGTCGTCCTTCAACTCCTCGGCGAGCCCCAGTGTGGTGAGGCTCATCCCGTACTTGGCCATGGTGTAAGCCAAGTGCATGCCCGCCCACTTGGGGTCCAGGTTCAGCGGCGGGGACAAAGTAAGGATCTGGCCGTGCTCCGATTCACGCAGGGCGGGCAGCGCCAGTTTGGACAGCAGGAAGGTCCCTCGGACATTGATGTCCTGCATGAGGTCGTAGCGCTTCATCTCCACGGCATCGGTCCGGGACAGGTCGATCGCTGAGGCGTTGTTGATCACGACATCGATCCCGCCAAAACGCTCGACGGCGGCACTCACCGCCGCAGCGACGTCGTCGTCCTTGCGGACGTCCCCCACCAGGGGCAGGGCCTGGCCGCCTGCGGCAACCAGTTGTTCGGCCGCAGTGAAGACGGTTCCCTCAAGCTTAGGGTGCGGTTCGCCGGTCTTGGCCAGGAGGACAATGTTGGCGCCATCGCGGGCAGCGCGCGTGGCGATGGCCAGGCCGATGCCGCGGCTCCCGCCGGACATGATGATGGTGCGGCCCTTGAGCGATCCCGTTGGGTTGTACTGCCCGGAGGCGGTGGACGTGGACGAAGCGTCGTTGCTTGGAGTCATGCAGACACTCTAACCGAAATATGTTACTGACGGGTAACATAGCTGGGGCGCCAGCAGGCCACGCAGTGGCGACTCGCGGTTGCGCCACGGCGAGCCCCATCGGGCATGGGCGCCGAAAATTGTAGGGTTTCTACAGCGGTTCGCGGCAAAGGCGTCACTAGACTGGCCAACAGGGCCTGTTCTTTGTACGGAAGCTACTTAACCAGTTGTCTTACCGGACATGGACCGCGCCAAGGAATATCAGCTACAGAGCCGGAGACACTTGATGAGCCACGATCTGACAACGACAGCGGGAAAGATCGCCGACTTCCGCGACCGCCAGGCACGTGCCGAGCAGCCTTCCGGCCCGGAAGCGATCGAGAAGCAGCACGCGCGCGGCAAGAACACCGCACGCGAGCGCATCGACCTCCTGGTGGATCCCGGCTCGTTTGTTGAGTTCGACGCCCTCGCCGTCCACCGCTCCACGGCCTTCGGCATGGAGAAGAAGAAGCCCCTCGGCGATGGCGTCGTTTCGGGCTACGGCACCGTAGACGGCCGCCTCATCGCCATCTACAGCCAGGACTTCAGCGTCTACGGCGGCTCGCTGAGCCAGGTCAACGGCGAAAAAATCGTCAAAGTCCAGGAGTTTGCCCTCCGCAACGGTTGCCCGGTGGTGGGCATCAACGACGGCGGCGGCGCCCGCATCCAGGAAGGCGTTGCTTCCCTGGCCATGTTCGCGGACATCTTCCGCAACAACGTCCACGCCTCCGGAGTCGTCCCGCAGATCTCCCTCATCATGGGGCCGTGCGCCGGTGGCGCTGCCTACTCCCCCGCCCTCACCGACTACGTGGTGATGGTGGACAAGACCTCCCACATGTTCATCACCGGCCCGGACGTCATCAAGACCGTCACCGGCGAAGACGTAGACATGGAAACCCTGGGCGGCGCCCGCCAGCACAACGCCACCACGGGCACGTCCACCTACCTGGCCTCCGACGAAGCCGACGCCATCGAGTTCGTCCGCGAACTCCTGGACTTCCTGCCCTCGAACAACCTGTCCGAGGCCCCGGTTGTGGAACACGACCAGGAACTGGACATCGACGAGGACGATCTCAGCCTGGACGGGCTGATCCCCGACTCCGCCAACCAGCCGTACGACATGCGCAAGGTCATCGAGCAGATCGTCGATGACGCACACTTCCTGGAAATGCAGGCCCTTTACGCCCCCAACGTGATCATCGGCTACGGCCGCGTTGAAGGCCACACTGTAGGCATCGTGGCCAACCAGCCCATGCAGTTTGCCGGCACGCTGGACATCTCGGCTTCTGAAAAGGCTGCCCGCTTTGTCCGCCACTGCGACGCCTTCAACATCCCCATCATCACCCTGGTGGACGTTCCGGGCTTCCTGCCGGGCAAGGACCAGGAATTCCAGGGCATTATCCGCCGCGGCGCCAAACTCCTTTACGCCTACGCCGAGGCCACTGTCCCCAAGCTCACGGTGATCACCCGCAAGGCTTACGGTGGCGCGTACATCGTGATGGGCTCCAAGAAGCTCGGCGCGGACCTCAACCTCGCCTGGCCCACCGCCCAGATCGGCGTCATGGGAGCCCAGGGCGCCGTGAACATCCTCTACCGCCGCGACCTCGCCGCGGTTGCCGAGGCCGGCGGCGACGTGGAAGCCCGGCGTGCGGAAATCATCCAGGGTTACGAAGAAGAACTGCTCAACCCCTACCAGGCCGCTGAGCTTGGCTACGTTGACGCCGTGATCGCGCCGTCCGATACCCGTGTGCAGATCATCCGCGGCCTGCGCGCTCTGCGGGACAAGCGCGCGAGCCTGCCCACCAAGAAGCACGGGAACATCCCCCTGTGAGCGCGGCCAAGAACCCGGTCCCGGCCAGCGAGCCGGTGCTGCCCATGTTCTCCGTGGTCAAGGGAGATCCCACGCCCGAAGAACTCGCGGCCCTTGCCGCCGTCGTCGCTTCCGTTGGAGTACCCCAGACTCCGGAACCGGCCGCCAAACAGAACGTCCGCCACTGGGTGCGCCGCCAGCAGTTGCGCCTGGATCCCACCCCGGGTCCCGGCGCTTGGCGGCGCAGCCGCGGCTGAAGCTTTCAATAACCCTTTCACATGGCGGAGGTGGCGGTTAGGCTCTTCGGGTGACTACTGCAAACACGCCCGTACGAGCCAAGTCCGCCATCGATGCCGTCGCTGACGCGTACACAGAAAAGCTGATCGAACTCAACCCCAGCTTCGCCACCACCTTGGGGCTTCCGGGCCACGAGACCGAGTACCAGGACTACTCGCCCGCCGGCGCGGAAGCCCACGCGGAGGCGGCAAGGTTGGCCTTGGATGCCCTGGCCGGCCTGGAACCAAGCGATGACGTGGACGCGGTCACGCTCGACGCCATGCGCGAACGCCTCGGCCTGGAATTGGAAATCCACGAGTCGGGGTGGGACGCCGCAGACTTGAACAACATCGCGTCGCCCGCCCAGGACATCCGCGCCATTTTCGATCTCATGCCCACAGACACGGTGGAGCAGTGGGGCCACATCGCGGGCCGGGCAGCCAACGTTCGTGGTGCAGTTGATGGCTACATCTCCTCCTTACGGGCCGGCGCAGCCTCCGGGAAGGTCTCCGCGGCACGCCAGGTCCGCATCGTCATTGAGCAGACCGGCCGTTACGCCGCTCCGGATGGCTTCTTCGCCAAACTCGCCGCCGATGCCTCGGCTGGTGGTTCGCCGCTTCCGGCAGACGTCCAGGCAAAGCTCGACGCCGGTACTGCCGCCGCGCGCGAAGCGTACAGTGCGTTGGGAACCTACCTGCGGGACGAACTCCTCCCCCTCGCCCCCGAAAAGGAAGCCGTAGGCCGGGAGCGGTACGCCCTGGCCTCAAGGTCCTTCCTTGGTGCGACGGTGGATCTTGAGGAAACCTACGCCTGGGGCGTCCAGGAGCTTGAGCGCCTGATCGCCGAGCAGGAAAAGGTGGCCAACCAGATCAAGCCCGGCGCTTCTATTGAGGAAGCCAAGAGCATCCTCAATAACGACCCCGCACGGCAAATCAAGGGCACCGACGCCCTGAAAGCCTGGATGCAGGAACTGTCCGACCGAGCCGTGTCCGAGCTCGCCGACGTCCATTTCGAGATTCCGGATGTCATGAGGACGCTCGAATGCATGATCGCGCCCACGGACGAGGGCGGCATCTACTACACCGGTCCCTCCGACGACTTCTCGCGGCCGGGCCGCATGTGGTGGTCCGTTCCAGCCGGCGAGGACACCTTCACCACTTGGTCCGAAACCACCACTGTGTTCCACGAGGGCGTTCCCGGCCACCACCTCCAAGTGGCCACGGCAACCTATCGACGGGAACTGCTCAACAACTGGCGCCGCAACGTCTGCTGGGTGTCCGGGCACGGTGAAGGCTGGGCGCTGTACGCAGAACAGCTCATGTTGGAACTCGGCTACCTCAAAGACCCCGGCGACCACATGGGAATGCTCGACGGCCAACGCATGCGTGCCGCCCGGGTGGTATTCGACATTGGCGTCCACCTGGAACTCCCCGTCCCGGAGCGTTGGGGCACGGGAACATGGACCCCGGAGAAGGGCTTCGACTTCCTCAAAGCCAACCTGGACATCAGCGAAGGCCAACTGCAGTTCGAATTCACCCGTTACCTCGGCTGGCCCGGACAGGCACCGTCGTACAAAGTGGGCCAGCGCTTGTGGGAACAGATCCGGGCCGAGCTCGAAACCCGCGACGGTTTCGACCTCAAGTCCTTCCACAGCAAAGCACTCAACATTGGTTCGGTAGGCCTGGACGTGCTGCGAAGGGCCCTGCTGGGCTAGCGCACTTTCGGCCGGGGAGCAGATGGCGGTCCGGGGTTCGCACCCGTTCCCGCCAAGCGCACCACTCAGGCGCCGGGTTCGCACCCGTTCCCGCCGAGCGCACCCGTGGTTACGGGTGCGCTTGGGGGCAATGGGTGCGCTGATATTTCAGACTGCCGGAGACCAACGTCACAAACGGACACGGAATAACTTTTGCGCACGTAACATTTCTAAACGTCCGTTCGCTATGTTATTCGCGAAGCACCTACCGTGTTCCGGTGAGCACCTCAAACACCATCACTCCCGCATCCGGCAAGACCGGTTTCCGGCTCCCGAAGTGGGCCAGTTCCTTCGGCGTCCAGATCATCGCCGCCCTCATCGTTGGGTTGGTCCTTGGCCTGATCGCCAAGTACACAGGCAGCACCAAAACTGCTCCCAACGGTCTTGGCGCCACCCTCGCGACCATTGGTTCCAGCTACGTCTCGTTGCTGCAGACCGCCGTCGTTCCTTTGATCTTCACCGCCGTGGTGAGCTCCATCGCGAACCTGCGCCAAGTATCCAACGCTGCGCGGCTTGCCTGGAACACACTGCTTTGGTTCGCCATCACCTCGCTCGTTTCGGTGCTGATCGGTATCGGCCTGGGCGTCCTCCTGCAGCCCGGTGCGGCCACCGGGATCACGCAGAAGGCGGAATACGCGGGCAAGACCGGTGACTGGTGGGCCTTCCTGATCGGGCTGTTCCCCAAGAACTTCCTTGGCCTCGGCGCGAATTCCACGGTCACCGAAGCAGCCAACACCGCCACCACGGTGAGCACCTCCGTGAACTTCAACGTCCTCCAGATCCTGGTGGTGGCGATCGCTGTTGGCGTTGCAGCCCTCAAGGTGGGCAAGCAGGCCGAAGCGTTCCTGACGTTCAACGCCTCCGCCCTGGCCGTGATCCAGAAGGTCCTGTGGTGGATCATCCGCGTGGCTCCGCTCGGCACCATCGGCTTGATCGGCAATGCCGTGGCCATCTACGGCTGGGACACCATCGGCTCCCTCGGCAAGTTCACCGTGGCCATCTACATCGGCCTGGCCCTGGTGCTGTTCGTGCTGTACCCGATCCTGGTCCGCACGCACGGCCTCTCCATCAAGCAGTACTTCTCCGGGGTGTGGCCTGCCGTGCAGCTCGCCTTCGTTTCCCGCTCCTCCATCGGCACGCTGCCGCTCACGCAGCGCGTCACTGAACGCAACCTCGGCGTTCCCTCCGGCTACGCTTCCTTCGCCGTCCCGCTCGGCGCCACCACCAAGATGGACGGCTGCGCCGCGATCTACCCTGCCGTCGCCGCAATCTTCGTAGCACAGTTCTTCGGCATCAACCTGGACTTCAGCCAGTACCTGCTGATCGTGCTGGTCTCGGTCCTCGGTTCCGCAGCAACGGCAGGCACCACCGGCGCCGTCGTCATGCTGACGCTGACCCTCTCCACGCTGGGACTGCCGCTGGCCGGCGTCGGCCTTCTGCTGGCGATCGACCCCATCCTGGACATGGGCCGCACCGCAGTCAACGTGGCCGGCCAGGCCCTGGTCCCCGCGATCGTGGCCAAGCGCCAGGGCATCCTGGACGAATCGCTGTACAACGCACCGCGCAACGGTGCCGCGTTCTCCGACGAGTACGCAGCCGAGACCGCTGCCGCAGACGAACGCGAACTGGCGGACGCCAAGGGCTAGGAACCTCGTTCCGGTAGCCTTGCGCAATCCCTTGGGGACTTCTCCCCGGGGGATTGCGCCATTTAAGGCCCCGCACTGAGTAGGCTCAGGTTCATGCTGATCGTTACTTCCAATGAGATTCCCGGCCACCGCATTGACGCCGTCTTCGGCGAAGTCATGGGCCTTACCGTCCGTTCACGCGACATTGGCTCGCAAATGCTCGCCGGCTTCCGTTCCCTGGGCGGCGGCGAACTGCCCGAAATGACCCGAGCCCTGTATGAAAGCCGCCAGGAAGTCATGGCACGCATGGTCAACGAGGCACAGCAACGCGGCGCCAACGCGATCGTGGCTATGCGCTTCGACACCTCGGAAATGGGCACCAACTGGACCGAAGTCTGCGCCTACGGAACGGCCGTCTATGTCCTTCCCCTGGGTGAAGGTGAGCCCGGCGCTACCGGACAGTCGATCTACCTGACCAAGCAGCCGCAGCAGGCACCGGGCCAGCCGGGCGCGCAGCAGCCGACTCCCCCGACGCACCCGGACCAGCCGCAGCCGGGCGCGCAGCAGCCGGGTCAGCCGGGCGCGCAGCAGCCGACTCCCCCGACGCACCCGGGCCAGCCGCAGCCGGGCGCGCAGCAGCCGGGTCAGCAGTTCCCCGGTCAGCCGCAGTACTAGCCCCACCTCGGCAAAACCAGGTCCCGTCCTTGCTCGTGTCACCTCCCGTGCACGGCGGTCTAGCGAGCAAGGACGGGACCTGCGTAAGCCTGATGCCCTCGCGCTACGGCCCACCCGGCAGACGGGCCGCCGGGTTCAATGCAGGATCATGCCCCGGCAGCGGCGGAGCTTTTGACCGGTACGCGTGGCCAGTGGGCGTGGTCATGTCAAGAGTGTGCACGCCCGTGCCATAGGCCAAGGGCTTCGCCGTCCAACCGGGGTTTTCCTTGGTGTGGTTGCATTGCTCGCACAGTCCGGCGCCGTTGTGCGAGCTGGTGGGTCCGCGGTTTTGCCACGGAACGATGTGGTCGATGTGCCGAATGGGCGCGTCGCAATACGGCGTGCGGCAGGTAGCGTCTCTCGCCTCGATGAATCGCCGCATGCCACCGGGAAACAGCCTCGCTTTGGAATCCATTGCCACGAGTTCCCCTCTGGCCGGGGCGGTGAAGAGGCGGCGGAGATACACCTCGAATGCCGGATCCGAACGTGGCTTGCCTTGCCCGGACGCTTCGTGCGTCCCCGAAGAGGGCCGCGGTGGACCGTACTCCCCGGGGAACGCGTGTCCAGCCGGCCTCACCGGCGCACCGGCCTCCGCCAGCGGTGGACCGCACTCCCCGGGCAGCGCCGGTCCAGACAGACCTAGCCGTTCACCGGCGTCCGCCCGCGGCGGCCCGCACTCCCCGGGCGGCGCCTGTCCAGACAGACCTACCCGTTCACCGGCGTCCGCCCGCGGCGGCCCGCACTCCCCGGGCGGCGCCTGTCCAGACAGACCTACCGGTTCACCGGCCTCCGCCCGCACCTGCTCAGCTTTGCCCACGAGTTCCCTTGCCCAACCACCCGGGACTATTCCGTACCCTTCAAGCCGTGCGGGCTCGCTGTCTCCTTGGAACAGCGTGCGGTCCGTCATGACCAGCTGCACTTCCACCTTGGAAATGCCGCCCGGCGTACCCGTGAGTCTCTCGACGAGGGTGTCCGCCATGACTTGGCCGCGGGAACGTTCATCACCAGTCGAACGAGCCGAATCAGCAGCCTCCGTCAGGGCTTTGTAGGCGGCTACCCCTTGGGCGACAGGAAGCAGCGCGGTCAAAATTGCCATGGTGTCCGGCGCCGGCCGAAGGCCCACATGCCGCTCCGAGGCCGCACGCGCCGCACGTTGGGTCACTGAGCGCGGATCCCGCCGATATGCCGCGGCCTTGGCCGCAGCGATGATCGAACGATCCCCGAGGCCTTCGAAAGTTCCCGTGTCCGCTGCGAGTTCTTCGTCCACAGCACAGCGATCCTCAGCTGAAAGGCATGCGGTTTCCTTGACCAAGAGCGTTGCGCGCCATTCGTTGAGCTGGCCGGAATCCAACGCGGCCATCGTGCGGGGCATCTCGGTCACCAGCGCTTTAGCGAGCCCCAGCAGCCGTGCGCCACGGTTCGGCGATTCACGCCGCGCCAACGCAATCTGGGCAGCAACCCCCTTGCCGCGTTCTGATGCCGGAACGCCCCGCTCAGCCTGGACATGGCGTTGTGCGTGATCGAACGCCACTGCGATCTTGGCCTGCAGGCCGGAAATCGCGGACTTCATGTCTTCCAGGATCCGCAATTGGTCAATCAACTGGGTGGCAACGGTGGCAGGATCAGCGCCAGCCCGGTCGGACGCCGACAGCCCTGCACCGCTCCGGACGGACGCCGACAGCCCTGCAGCGCTCCGGACGGAAGCTGACGGGACCGCGGTCCGAGTCACAGCGTCCCGATTGAGGACCTCCGGCTGAATACCCGCGCCGAACGAAGGCACGTCCCCAACCTCCGCGAGCAGCACCTCTTTTCCGTCCATGCATCAACTCTTCCAGAGGGGTCTGACATTATTAGCGCCCTGCTTTGCGGCGTCATTAGCGCCCTGTGTTGCGGCGTCTTGGGGACCCGTCGCGAGCGCCCAAGCCAAAGGCCATTCTGCGCAAACCCTGAATCAAATTGCGCAGAGTGCAAAGTTGCACTTAGTGTAAGTATGTGACCCCAACCAACCCGTCGGCCACCGCGGAGCCAAGTGCTCCGTCGCGCCGCGAACTCAACAAGGCCGCTACCCGTGCCTCCATCGCGGCAGCCGCCCTCGACCTGTTGCGAAGCAACGGTCCTGGAAACTTCACCGTCGAGGACATCGCCGCGAGCGCCGGCGTATCCCGCCGGACCTTTTTCAACTACTTCCCAAGCCTTGAGGCAGCCCTGTCTTCGGTTGCCGACGGCTTCATGGACCGGGCCTTGGAGCAATTCCGACTTCGGCCCAGCGACGAAACCATCCTCGAATCGGCCCAGGCAGCCCTCGTGGCCCTGGCCGATCCCATGTCCGTCGCCCCGATGGCGGAACTGTTCAGCCTGACCCAGGACAACCGCTCGCTGGCCCGCTCCGAACTCGAAGCCTGGGAGCACTGCACCGGCCAGATCATCGACGCGGCCCGCTCCAGGTTGGGTCCGGACGTCAGCGAGCTGTACCTCTATGCCTTGGCCGGAGCCGTCATTTCCTGCGGGAAAGCCGCCATGACCGTCTGGTTCGCCGAATGCGGACCGGACCTGTCCCCCGAATCCCTGGCGATCCTCCGCCAGCACCTCATCGATGCGATGGGGCTCCTCGGAGCCGGCTTCGCGCCGTCGTCGTTAGCGTCACTTCAAACAGCACCCGTTCCCACCTCCACAGATCGGTCCTGACATGGCATCGCTCCTTTACCGTCTAGGCAAGTTTTCGTATCGCCGCCGCTGGCTGGTCATTTCCCTGTGGCTGGCCGTCCTGGTGGCCGTGGGCGGCTCAGCCGCTGCCTTCCACGGCACCATGTCCAACAACTTCACCATCCCGGGCACCGAAACCCAGCGGATGGCCGACAAACTGAAGGAAGCGCTTCCGGCGTCGTCCGGTGGTTCAGCCAGCGTGGTGTTCGACGCCGGCGACTCGGGCTTCGACCAAGCCAAGAAGGACGCCGTCGCGGCTGCACTGACAAAGCTTGAGGCAATGCCCGACGTTCAAGGGACAGTAAACCCCTTCACCACGCAGGAGCAGCTGGACTCCGCCGCCAGCCAGATCGCTGACGGCGAAGCGAAGGCAGCTGCCGGGCAGGCCCAACTGGACGCCTCCCGGGCCCAGATCACAGCCGGGGAAGCACAGCTTGCGGCTGCCGAGCAGCAACTCGCCGCCTCGGGCCTGCCGCCCGCGCAGATCGAGGCCCAGCTCGCGCCGCGGCGCGCCGAGCTTGCCGCAGGCAAGGAAAAGCTCGACGCCGGGACCAAGGAGGCCGCCGACGGCGCCGCAACGCTTGCGCTGGGCAAGCGTGAGGCCGCTGCGTCCGAGGGCCTCCGGTTCGTCTCCAGTGACAACAAGGCAGCGATCGCGCAGGTCCAGTTCAAGACCTCCATAAACGCAGTGGATCCCGCCGTTCGCAAGGAAGTCCAGGACATCGTCCATGGTGTCTCATCCGCAGGCGTCACGGCCTACGCAAGCAAGGAGATCACCGAGGACGTCTCGCAGATCTTCGGCATCGCGGAAATCGTCGGCGTCGCCGTGGCAGCCGCAGTCCTGATCATCATGCTCGGCACGCTCATCGCCGCAGGCCTCCCCCTGATCATGGCGTTGATCGGCGTCGCGGTAGGCGTCGGGGGCACATTTGCGTTGACCAGCGTGATCGACATGAGCTCCATTTCCCCGATGCTCGCCCTTATGCTTGGCCTCGCGGTGGGCATCGACTACTCGCTGTTCATCGTCAACCGCCACCGTGGCCAGCTCCTGGCAGGCATGGACGGCGAGGAATCCGCGGCACTCGCTACAGGCACCTCGGGCAACGCCGTGCTGTTCGCCGGGCTCACGGTCATCATTGCGCTGGCGGCACTGGTGGTTCCCGGGTTGCCGTTCCTGGCGGTCATGGGTGTTGCCGCCGCAGCGACAGTTGCTGTCGCCGTCGTCGTGGCATTGACCCTGACGCCCGCCATCCTTTCCCTCATTGGCCGCCGACTGATTTCCAAGCGTGCCTGGGCCAAGGCCGCCCAACACAATGCGGCGCCGGGCCACGAGGCCGCCGACCGCGCCCTCGAGGAAAAGCGCAGCACCCGCGGCTGGGGCGGGCTGGTGACCCGCCACCCGTGGATGTCGCTGATTGCCAGCATCGTGCTGCTTGGCGCGCTTGCGCTGCCTGCCTCCCAGCTGCGTCTGGCACTGCCCGACGGCGGTTCGGAACCGGTAGATTCGCAGGCGTTCAAGGCCTACGACCTCACGCGCAGCAGCTTCGGCGAAGGCATGACCGGCCCCATCATCGTGGTGGCCGAATTCCCCGACGGGCTCAGCGAAAACGACGCCAAAAGCAAGCAGTACGACGTCGCCGACAAGCTGCGCAGCGTCGAGAACGTTACCGCCGCAGTGCCTGTTGCCTTGAGCGACGACCGCCGCACGGCCCTGTTCCAGGTCATTCCCAAGGAAGGTCCTGCCAGCGCCAGCACGGTGAATGTGGTGTCCGAACTTCGCGACAAGGGCACGGAAATCCGTGACCAAACCGGTGCGACCATCGGCTTGACCGGGCAAACCGCGGGCAACATCGATGTCTCGGCCAAACTCGGCGCCGCCCTTCCGCCTTACCTGGCGATCGTCGTCGGGCTGTCCCTGATCCTGCTGCTCCTGGTGTTCCGCTCGATCGTTGTGCCGCTGCTGGCGACAGGCGGGTTCCTGCTCTCGCTCGCGGCTGCCTTCGGCGCCGTAGTGGCTGTGTACCAGTGGGGTTGGCTGGGGGCCGTGTTCGACGTCGCCAACCCGGGGGCTGTCCTGAGCTTCCTGCCCATCATCCTGATCGGCGTGCTGTTCGGGCTCGCGATGGACTACCAGGTGTTCATCACCTCGGGTATGCGTGAGTCCTTCATGCACGGCGAATCCGCCAAGCACGCAGTCCGCACCGGCTTCAGCCACGCGGCCGCTGTGGTCACGGCGGCGGCGATCATCATGGTCAGCGTGTTCTCCGGCTTCATCTTCAGCCACCTGACCATGGTTCGGCCGCTCGGCTTCGCGATGGCGTTTGGTGTGCTGATCGACGCGTTCATTGTCCGCATGACGATCGTGCCGGCCATCATGTACCTGCTCGGCGAGAAGGCCTGGTGGCTGCCGAAGTGGCTTCAGCGAATCCTGCCGGACGTGGACGTCGAAGGCGCCAAGCTGACCCGCAGCGACCGCACAAAGTCCGACGCCGAGGAACTCGTCCACTAACCCTCCGGCACCAAACCCGATCCTCTCTCACCAAACACCCCCTTCCGACGAACGCTCTCTCACCGACGACCCCAAGTTGCCGGCGAGGGGGCGTTCGTCGCTTCCCTTTGCCGTCCCCACCGGACGCTCTCTCACCGAACCGCCCCTCCCGACGGACGCTCGATCACTAAACCGCCCCTCCCGGCGGACGCTCGATCACCGCGGCTCTCGGCGCACAACGGCATCAATCACCTCGGCGGTCGTGAGACCCGTGAGTATCGGTGTCGCCTCAGCATCCGGCCACGCCCTGCCGCGTGAAACCCAGCCAGTCGACAAGCCCGCCTTTCTGCCACCCTCGATGTCCGCTATGGGATGGTCCCCGACCATCCAGCCATTTCCGGGTTCACCATGCAGGCGATGGGCAGCTATCTCGAATATCTCCCGTTCCGGTTTGCTGACGCCGGCTTCCTCTGAAATGACGATCGCATCGGTGTAGTTGTTCAGTCCCAGCCGGTCGATTTTTCGGGTTTGCTGCGCAGTCGTTCCGTTAGTGACAATGCCAATCAGCCAACCGGCCTCCCGCGCCTCCTTGAGCGCTCGTAGATTTTGGGCGTCCATGGTCATGAGGTCCACGTGCTCAAAAAGCAGAATCTGCACGAGAGCCTCAAAGTCATGGTTGAGGCCAAACTTGATCTTCATTTGCCCCGCAAGGAAAAGCCTCGACGCGTATCCATCCCGGTCTGCGCCAATGAGCCAATCCGCGTCACCGGGTGGACATCCGAGGCGCCGGACGAACTCTTTGGCCCACTGATCGAACGCCGATGCCCTGTCCACCAAGGTATTGTCCAGATCTACGAGAAGCAGCATTCGACCAGCCTAGGGCCGGCGTCGTGAGAGAGCGTCCGCCGAAAAGGGCGAATCGGTGAGAGAGGATCGGAAGTTAAGGGGCGGTAGGTGAGAGAGGGTGCGTATTAGGCTTGGAGCGTGACCCGATTGATCCTCGCTTCCCAGTCCCCTGCCCGCACCAAGCTCCTCACGGAGGCGGGCATCCGGCACGACGTCCTTGTATCCGACGTGGACGAGGACGGCGTCCAGGCCCGCTACGGAGTGACCGATGCGCACGACACCGCGCTGCTCCTGGCCCGTGCCAAGGCCGAGGCCGTGGCGTCGCTTCCCGAGTCCGAGGGTGCGTTGGTGATTGGCTGCGATTCGGTGTTCGAGTTCGACGGCGAGTCGCACGGCAAGCCGTACACGGCCGAGGTCGCGAAGGAGCGCATGCTCCGCATGAGCGGTTCCAAGGGCGTCCTGCACACAGGCCACTGGTTGGTGGACTGCCGCGAGACGCAGGCGGACGTCGACGACGACGAGACCGCCGAAGGCACTGGCGCCACCTTGGGCGCCGTCTCGAGTGCCGAAGTGCACTTCGCGGAGATGTCCGAGAACGACATTGATGCCTACATTGCCACCGGAGAACCGCTCCACTGTGCCGGGTCTTTCACTATTGACGGCCTGGGCGGCGCGTTCATCCGCAAGGTGGACGGTGACCCGCACGCCGTCGTCGGTCTTTCCATCTCAACCCTGCGCGATCTGCTGGTCCACGCGAACGTTGGCATCACCGAACTGTGGGCACCACAGACGTAAGAGACCAGTTTGTAGCAACCCTACAAAGGAACAGCGCTTCACACACGGAATCCCCCATCAATATGGGCGGAACCCTCACAATCGCGCTAGGCTCCCTGAAGGACAGAAGGAGTCAACAACTTGTCAGCTAACCCGGCGCAGCCCATTTCCAGCCCTCTTACCAAGGTCTTGATTGCCAACCGCGGCGAAATCGCGGTCCGAATCATCCGAGCCGCCCGGGACGAAGGCATTGCCTCCGTGGCCGTCTACGCAGACCCGGACCGTGACGCACTGCACGTTCGCCTCGCCGACGAGGCCTACGCACTGGGTGGCAACACGGCCGCGGAGTCGTACCTGGTGATGGACAAGATCATCGACGTCGCCAAGCAGTCCGGCGCTGACGGCATCCACCCCGGCTACGGCTTCCTGGCAGAGAACGCCGAATTCGCCGCAAAGGTGATCGAGGCCGGCATCAACTGGATCGGGCCCTCCCCCGAGGCGATTTCCGCCCTTGGCGACAAGGTCCAGGCCCGCCACATCGCCGAGAAGGTTGGCGCCCCGCTGGTTCCGGGCACGGCCGACCCCGTCCAGGACGCTGACGAGATCCTGAAGTTCGCCGAGGAATTCGGCCTTCCGGTTGCCATCAAGGCTGCCTTCGGCGGCGGTGGCCGTGGCATCAAGGTTGCCCGCACCATGGAAGAGATTCCCGAGCTCTACGAGTCCGCTGTCCGTGAGGCAGTCGCAGCCTTCGGCCGTGGCGAGTGCTTCATCGAGCGTTTCCTGGACTCCCCGCGCCACGTGGAAACCCAGTGCCTCGCAGACGCCCACGGGAACGTGGTTGTGGTCTCCACCCGCGACTGCTCCCTGCAGCGCCGCAACCAGAAGCTCGTGGAAGAGGCCCCGGCCCCCTACCTGAGCGAAGAGCAGATCAAGCGCCTGTACGAGTCCTCGAAGGCAATCCTCAAGGAAGCCAACTACCTGGGCGCCGGAACCTGCGAGTTCCTGGTGGGCCAGGACGGGACCATCTCCTTCCTTGAAGTCAACACCCGCCTCCAGGTGGAGCACTGCGTGTCCGAGGAAGTCACCGGAATCGACCTTGTCCGCGAACAGTTCCGTATTGCCCGCGGCGAGGCCCTCGGCTACGAGGACCCCGAAGTCCGCGGGCACTCCTTCGAATTCCGCATCACCGGCGAGGACCCGGGCCGGAACTTTATGCCGGCTCCGGGCACCATCAGCACGCTGAAGAACCCCACGGGCCCGGGCATCCGGGTTGATTCCGGCGTTGAGCAGGGCGATGTCATCAGCGGAAACTTCGACTCGATGCTGTCCAAGCTCATCGTCACCGGTTCCAGCCGCGAGCAGGCCCTCCAGCGCTCCCGCCGGGCCCTTGAGGAGATGGTGGTGGAAGGCATTCCCACCGTCATCCCCTTCGACCTCGCCGTGGTCACCGACCCCGACTTCGCGCCGGCAGAGGGCCCGTTCAAGGTCCACACCCGCTGGATCGAGACCGAGTTCGTCAACAACATTCCCGCTTGGGCTCCCACGGGCGCCGGTGCGGACGCCTCCGACGCCGGTGAGCGCCAACGCGTCGTCGTCGAGGTTGGCGGCAAGCGCCTCGAGGTGGTCCTCCCCTCCGGTCTGGGTGCCGGCGTGGCAGTTGCTTCCAGCGGCGCAGGCGCCAAGGCGGGCAAGTCCAAGAAGCGCTCCCGCTCGGCCGGGGCTACCGCAGCCGCTGCCGGTGGCAACGCACTGACCTCGCCGATGCAGGGCACCATCGTCAAAATCGCAGCAGCCGACGGCGACGTTGTTGCCGAAGGCGACCTGATCGTGGTGCTCGAAGCCATGAAGATGGAGCAACCCCTCACGGCCCACAAGTCCGGCACGGTCCGCGGCCTGACGGCCTCGGCAGGCGAGACGGTCGCCGCCGGCGCTGTCATCGCGACCATCGAGGACTAACGCTAAGCACCCCATAACGACGTCGGCCCCGCACCGTTTGGTGCGGGGCCGACGTCGTACTTCTTGCAACGTCAGGCGACGTTGTTCTCGTAGTCCGTGTCCTTGGTTTCGCGCGTGAGCCACAGCGCGATGAAGGTGATCACGGCGGCGACCGCCATGTACACGCCCACCAGCCAAGTGCTTCCGTTTGCGGCAGACCACAGGGCGATGGCGACGAATGAGGCAGGGGCTGCACCGATCATGGACGACAGGTTATACGCGACGGCGGACCCCGTGTAGCGGACGTTTGCCGGGAACAGCTCAGGCAGGATGGCCGCCATCGGACCGAAGGTGAGGCCCATGAGCGTGAAGCCAACGATCAAGCCGACCATCGCGGCGGCCTGGCCCGGTCCGAACATGGTGAACCAGAGTGCGCCGAAAACGAAGATGCCGGCCGTGACGCCCAGCAGGAACTTCCGGCGGCCCCACTTTTCGGCGAGCGGTCCGGAGACCACGGTGAAGATGCCGAAGAACACGACGCCGATGATCAGCATCCACAGGAAGTCCGAACGGGAGATACCGAGGCCCGGAACGAAGGCTGCGATCTGCTCGGCCGTCATGGGCTTGCCGGCCTTCTCAGCAGCCGCCTGCGCACCTGCCAGAGTGGGCTTGGTGCCGTACGACAGCGTGAACGTGGTCATGATGTAGAAGAGCACGTAGGTGGCCAGCATGATGAACGTTCCGGCAACCACGGGACGCCAGTGGTTCTTGAAGGTGGCACCCAAGGGCAGCTTCTGGATCTTGTCCTGCTGGATCACCTTGGTGAAGGATGCGCTCTCGACGAGCTTGAGGCGGACGTAGAGGCCCACAACCACCAACACGGCACTCAGGAGGAACGGCACGCGCCAGCCCCAGGCCAGGAACTGCTCGGGGGTCAGTGCAACGTTCATCCAGATGAAAATCACGTTGGCAATGATGAACCCGATGGGGGCGCCCAACTGCGGGAAAGTGCCGTAGATGGCACGCTTGCCCTCCGGCGCGTTCTCGGTGGCCAGGAGGGCCGCGCCGCTCCATTCGCCGCCCAGCGCCAGGCCCTGGAAGAAGCGGAGAACCACCAGCAGGACCGGTGCCATGATGGCCCAGCCCGGCAGCGAGGCCTCCGGGAGAAGGCCGATGAGGAAGGTGGCGATACCCATGGTCAGCAGCGACGCCACGAGGGTTCCCTTGCGGCCGATCTTGTCACCGAAGTGGCCAAAGACCACGGCGCCGATGGGGCGTGCGAAGAAGGCTACACCGAAGATCGCAAAGGCACTGAGCAGCGCGTTGATGTCGGTGGCATCGGGGAAGAAGAGCTTGGGGAAGACGAGGACCGACGCCGTCGCGTAGGCGTAGAAGTCGTAGAACTCGATCGTGGTACCGATCAGGCTGGCGAAGATCACCCGGCCCCGCGAGTTCACTGGCTTCGTTGACTCACCTTCCCTGGAGGGTGCAGTGGAAGACATGTAGTTAGCAGCTTTCGTTCACGCCGCCTGATGCCACGAAAAGCGCTGGCGGCGATGGATTATTCGAGAGTTCAATAATAGTTCCCGCAGTCCATTGACTGGACAACCAAGTCCAACATGTGGACCAACAGGAGAATCCCACATTGTGGTCTGCGCCACAACCTCACCATCGTCTCACGCGCCAGTGATCCCTCAGATAGGGAAATGTCACAGCACGTTTACAAACAGCGACGGTCCGCGAAATGCGCGAAACCTACTTTTGAAGGACAACGTCCCCCACCAAGGAAGCACTCCCGTGACTGTTGACCGCACTGCAGACGAACTGGTTCCCGCCCTGTCCACTGCCACCGCCGCCCCCGCCCTTGAACACCGCCCCGGCCGCTGGATCGCCAACTGGGACGCCGAGAACAAGGGCCAGTGGGAAGCCGAAGGCCGGTCCATCGCCAAGCGCAACCTGTACTGGTCCATCTTCGCCGAGTTCCTCGGATTCGTCGTCTGGCAGCTGTGGTCGATCGTGGTCGTGCAGCTCCCCGCAGCAGGCTTCAAGTTCGACACCAACCAGATCTTCTGGCTCATCTCGATCCCCAGCTTGGTGGGCGCCACGCTCCGCATCCCCTACACCTTCATGGTGCCCAAGTTCGGCGGACGGAACTGGACCATTGTCTCGGCGCTGCTCCTGCTCATCCCCTCCTCCGGCTTGGCCATCTGCGTTTCCAACCCGGAAACGCCTTTCGGAGTGATGCTCCTCGTCGCCGCCCTGGCAGGCTTCGGTGGCGGCAACTTCGCCAGCTCCATGGCAAACATCACCTTCTTCTACCCCGCCCGCGAGAAGGGCTGGGCGCTGGGCCTGAACGCTGCCGGCGGAAACCTGGGTGCCGCCGTCGCGCAGTTGGTGGTTCCCATCGCCGTGACCCTGTTGGCTGCCGGAACCGTCAACCTGCCCATGGCCGGCCTCATCTGGATTCCGCTCATCCTGATCGCGGCCTTCGGCGCCTGGAAGTACATGAACAACCTCACCAGCGCCAAGGGTGATGTTGCCGGTTCGGTGGCCGCGCTGAAAGAGCCGCACCTGTGGATCATGGCTTTCCTCTACATTGGTACGTTCGGCTCGTTCATTGGCTTCGCCGGTGTGTTCCCCAAGCTGATCAAGGACTACTTCCCCGAGTTCTCCTCCATCCACCTGGGAGCCGTTGCACTGTCCCTCGCGTTCCTGGGCCCGCTGGTCGGTTCCCTGGCCCGGCCGTACGGTGGCCGCATGGCTGACCGCATGGGCGGGGCCCGGATGAGCATGACCGCTTTCGCTTCCATGGCCGTCATCACCCTGACCATGATCTGGACCCTCCCGCTGAAGAACTTCTGGCTCTTCCTTGGACTGTTCCTGCTGCTCTTCATCGCCAGCGGATTCGGCAACGGGGCAACGTACCGCATGATCCCGGTGATCTTCGCGACCTCCAGCCGCGCGGCCCGCGCAGGAGCCAGCAGCGCAGCAACCGCCCGGCTCGCAGCCTCCTCCCTTGGCCTGATCTCGGCGATCGGCGCCTACGGCGGCTTTGTGATCCCCCAGGTGCTCAACGCCTCGAACACCACGGCCGGCTCCTACACACCGGCGTTCTACGGATTCGTCGGAGCCTACGTCCTGATGCTCACCGTCTGCTGGGCCTTTTACATCCGCCCGGCCCAGAAGCGCAACACGATCGGACACATCTAGATGCCCAACGGCGCCGATACCCACTGCCCCTACTGCGCGCTCCAGTGCGCCATGACGCTGACCCCGGCTGCACCTGCAGTTCAAGGGACAGCGTCAGCGCCCGCGCCGGACGATGCCCCCGCCGCGCCCCTGGAAGTATCCGGGCGCGACTTCCCCACCAACCGGGGCGGGCTGTGCCGCAAAGGGTGGACATCGGCGTCGTTGTTGCGCCACAACGGACGCATCACCGAACCGTTGCTGAAAGGTTCCGACGGCGTCCACCAGCCGATCTCCTGGGACCAGGCCCTCATGCTCATTTCAGCGGCGGTCAAGGACACCCAGCAGCAGCACGGAAACGACGCCGTCGGAGTCTTCGGCGGCGGCGGCCTCACCAACGAGAAGGCCTATATGCTGGGCAAGTTCGCCCGGCTGGCACTCCGCACGTCCCGCATCGACTACAACGGCCGGTTCTGCATGTCCTCCGCCGCCGCTGCCGGAAACCGCGCTTTCGGCGTGGACCGGGGACTCCCGTTCCCCGTCACCGACCTCGACTCGGCGTCGGTCATCCTCATGCTCGGCTCCAACGTCGCCGAAACCATGCCCCCGTTCGTCCAGCACCTGCAGGGCGCCCGGGACGCCGGCGGCTTGATCGTCGTTGACCCCCGCCGCTCGGCTACTGCAGCGTTTACGTCCGACGGCGGCGGCCTCCACCTGCAGCCGACGCCCGGTACCGATTTGGCCTTGTTGTTGGGCATCAGCCATGTGGTGGTGCACGAAGGGCTGGTGGACGCGGACTATGTCTCGGAGCGGACCTCCGGCTACGCCGCGCTGGTGCGCAGCCTGAATGCTTTCTGGCCGGAGCGGGTCCAGTCGATCACCGGTGTGCCCGCCACCCTGATCCGGGAGACCGCCCGCCGCCTGGCCCACGGCGCCCGCGACGGCGGCAGTTACATCCTCAGCGGCCGCGGCGTGGAGCAGCACGTTGACGGTACCGACACCGCCACGGCGGCCATCAACCTCAGCCTTCTGCTTGGCCTTCCCGGCTCGGCGCGCAGTGGCTACGGAACGCTGACCGGGCAGGGCAACGGGCAGGGCGGCCGCGAGCACGGACAAAAGGCCGACCAGCTCCCCGGCTACCGCAAAATCACCGATCCCGCCGCCCGCGCACATATGGCTTCTGTCTGGGGCATCGATGAGTCCCTCATCCCCGGTCCCGGCCTGCCCGCCGTCGAACTTCTCAAGTCGCTCGGAAAGCCCGACGGCGTCCGTTGCCTCTTCGTGCACGGCGCCAATGTGGTGGTTTCCGCACCGGACACGAACGCTGTAACTGCCGGGCTGCGTGCCTTGGACTTCCTTGTGGTGTGCGACTTCTTCATGTCGGAGACTGCGTTGGAAGCGGATCTGGTGTTGCCCGTGACGCAGTGGGCCGAGGAAGAAGGCACGCTGACCAACCTCGAAGGCAGGGTGATCCGGCGCCGCCGCGCGCTTACCCCTCCCCCAGGCGTCCGCAACGAACTGTGGCTCATGGCCAGGCTCGCGGAGCTCCTTGAGGCTCCTTCCACCTTCAGTGACGATCCGGAGACCGTGTTCGAGGAACTCCGTCTGGCATCTGCCGGCGGCTTGGCCGACTACTCCGGGATCGACTACGCGATGCTGGACCGCGGCGAGGCTGCTTACTGGCCGTATCCCGTGGGCAGTAATGGCACGCCCCGGCTGTTTTCCGAGGGTTTTGCCCACGCCGACGGCCGGGCCGTCATGGTCCCAGTGACTCCGTCCAAGCGGGCCGTTCGCTCGTTTGCGGATGACTCCCTGGCGTTGGCCACGGGCCGGCTGTTGGAGCACTATCAGTCCGGCGCCCAGACCCGACGCGTTGCCGAACTCCTGGCGGCCCAGCCCCAGGTGCGGCTGTTGATCCACCCGGCAACCGCTGCTTGCCGCGGGATTGCCGACGGCGACTACGCCACCGTGACGAACGAGCGGGGCGAAGTCCTGTGCCGGGCTGAGCTAAGCAACGCCGTCCGCCCGGACACAGTTTTCCTGCCCTTCCATTTCCCAGGCCAGGAAAACGCCAACCGGCTGACCGAGGCGGCTACCGACCCCATTTCCGGCATGCCGGAGTTCAAGACCAGCCGGGTGTGGGTCCGGCCGGCAGCATCCAGCATTGTTCCCGCTGCTGTCAGCACCGAATTGTCACTGCACTCCGAGGAGGCTTCATGAGCGAGCGCATCGTTGTTGTTGGATTCGGCCCTGTGGCCGCGCGTTTGGTGGATGAGCTCCTTCCTTCCGTCCGTTCAGGGCTGGTCCAGCTCTTGGTTGTTGGTCAGGAAACTGAGGCAGCCTACAACCGCGTGATGGTGGCCGAGCTCGGGGTAGGCCGCACCACGGCCGAGGCTTTGGCCATGGCTGATGCCGTGTCCCTGGAGGCCGACGGGGTGGATGTTCGGCTCGGAACCAAGGTGCGGCGGATCGACCGGGCCAGGCAACAGGTAGTGCTGTCCGATGGTTCAGCCGAGCACTATGATCGTTTGGTCTTCGCCACGGGTTCACGGCCGGTCATCCCCAACCTGACTGGTTTGAACCCCGATCCGTCCGGTCCTGTGCTGCCCGCCGGGGTGATTACGCTCCGCGACCTGCAGGACGCGGCGGTGCTGCGCTCGGCTGTTTCCGAACGCAAGCGCGTAGTGGTGCTGGGTGGTGGCGTGCTTGGCCTTGAGACGGCGCTTGCCGCCGCTGAGGAGGGCGCTTGTGCCACCGTGGTCCACAATGGTCCGTTCCCCCTGGGCCGCAGCATCGATCGCGGCAGTGGATCGGTTCTTACAGCCAGCCTGCGCACCAGTGGTGTCCGCATGGCCGGCAACGCGCGCTCCACCGGCGTGGAAACGGCTGGGCCGGAAGGTTCCTTCTCGGCCCTACTGCTGGACGATGGTTCGGCCATTGATGGTGACCTTCTGGTTTTGTCCTGCGGCGTCCGACCGCGCATGGAATTGGCGGAGGGTTGTGGTCTGCCTGTTGCTACCGGGATCCTGGTGGATCACCACCTCCGGACCTATCATGAGCCCCACATGTTCGCCATCGGCGACTGCGCCGAGGTCCGTTGCCCCGACGCCGCCTGCGTCGAGTGCCGCACGGCCGGTGGCCCGTCCGGTTTGGTTGGGCCGGGGTGGCGGCAGGCTGAATGGCTTGCCGAGTACCTCGTGGTCCTGGCCCGCGACGGGCAGTCCGCAGCAGATTCGCTGGAGCCGCTGGCCGCCGAGAAGCCTGGAGTTGTGGTCCTCAAGGCCCGTGGCATCAACCTTGCCGTCGCTGGCGACAACCAGGCCGATCCATGGGACGAGGAACTGTTGGAAGCCGGCGCCGTGGCCGGGCGTCCGCGGCGGCAGATCTCCCAGTGGGCCGATCCCGAGCACGGGCGCTACGTCAAGATGACCACCCGAGGCGGAGTGCTCGAGGGGCTGGTTGCCGTAGGGATGCCGCGGACCGCTGCCGAACTGGTGGTGCTGTTCGAGCGTTCGTCCGAGCTTCCGGCCGACCGGTCCTTGTTGTTGCGGCTGGACGGCCCGGACCAGCTTGATTCCGGCGGTGGCAACAGTTCCGATCCGGAGCGCACCATCTGCCGCTGCGCGGGCGTGAGCGCGGCCAGCATTGAGGACTCCGTGTTGGAGGGGTGCTCTTCGGTAGCCGAAGTTTCAAAGGCCACCCGCGCCGGAACGGGCTGCGGGGGCTGCCACGAGGACATCAAGGAGCTCATCGAAAAACACTTCCAAGCGGCTGCCGCCTGAAGCCGCGTAAGCTCACGATTCCTCGGCCCGGCACCCCGTTCGCTGGAAAGCTGCGGGAACGCTGGAAGTTTCCTTACGAGGCCACCGCTTTCCCGCGAACTCGTGGCTGGGGCGTGCGCGTTTCCGGCTAGCCCTCCTCCTGCGAGGCCACGGCCCGGCCCTGCACATGTCCCTGGCCGAAGCCGTGGCTGCGCTGGACTCCTAAGACGCAAAGGGCCCGTTTCGATGGCTCGCTGCGCAGCATGCCGTGCGAACGGCACCCTGCGCAGCGACGCCCCGAAACGGGCCCGTGAAGCGAACTGGCTACATGTGCACGTGCAAACGCCGTGCCGCCTCCGAGATGGAGCCGGTCAGCGACGGGTACACCGTGAAAGCACTTGCGACGTCGTCCACGTGCAGCTTCTGGGTGACGGCCACGGAGATCGGGAAGATCAGCTCGGAGGCGTTCGGACCCACCACCACCCCACCAATGACGGTGCCGGAACCCTTGCGGGCGATGATCTTGACGAAGCCGTCCTTGGTGTTGCGCATCTTGGCGCGCGCGTTGCTGAGGAGCGACAGCATCACCACATCGCCCTGGTACTTCCCGGACGCCAGATCGGCCTCGGACACACCCACGGAAGCGATCTCCGGGGACGTGAAGATGTTGGAGGCTACCTGGTTGAGCTTGAGGGGCTTCACGCCGTCACCCATGAAGTGGGCGATCGCGATCCGGCCCTGCATGGCGGCAACGGAGGCCAGCGCGAAGACACCCGTGCAGTCGCCGGCAGCGTAGATGTTGGGCGCCGTGGTGCGGGAAACACCGTCAACCTTGATGTGGCCGGACTCCGTCAGGGCAACGCCAGCTTCTTCCAGCCCAATCCCCGCGGTGTTCGGAATGGACCCGACACACACCAGGCAGTGGGAACCTGTCACCACCGATCCGTCACCCAGGGTGACCTTCACGCCGTCGTCCGTTCGCTCAACCGCATTGGCGCGGGAGCGGGACAGGACGCGCACGCCGCGACGTTCAAAAACGCCTTCCAGCAGCTTGGCGGCGTCCGTGTCCTCGCCCGGGAGGACCTGGTCGCGGCTGGAGATCAGCGTGACCTTGGAGCCAAGGCCGTTGTAGGCGGAAGCGAATTCGGCGCCGGTGACACCGGACCCCACGACGATCAGTTCTTCGGGGAGCTCGTCCAGGTTGTAGATCTGCGCCCAGTTGAGGATGCGTTCGCCGTCGGGCTTGGCCGTGGGCAGTTCGCGGGGGTGGGCTCCGACGGCCAGGAGGATGGAGTCGGCTTCGATGGTGCGGGTGCCCTCGAGCGTGAGGACCTCTATGGTGTTGTTGTCCAGCAGCTTGCCGGAGCCGATGACGATCTCGACGCCGAGGCGCTCGAGCCCGTCGCGGATGTCTTTGGACTGGCCACGCGCGAGATTCAGGACGCGGTCGTTGATGTGCTTGAGGTCAGCGTGTGGCTTGGAGGCGGTGTCGTCGAACTTGACGCCGAGCTCGTCGGCTTCGCTGACACGGGTCATGAGGTCGGCGGTGGCAATGAGGGTCTTGGAAGGCACGACGTCGGTCAGAACGGCCGAGCCGCCGAGGCCTGCCCGTTCAATGATGGTGACTTTGGCGCCGAGCGAGGCGGCCACCATGGCAGCTTCGTATCCGCCGGGACCACCTCCCAGGATCGCGATTCGTGGGGAACTGAAGTCAACTTGGGTGGTCACAATCCTCAATTCTCGCGCATCCGCGCTGCCGCTGCCAGTCAGCCACACCTCACCCGCAGGCGCGTCCCTACCGCACAGCCTTGCGTGCACGGTAGCTTGTACCAGTGAGTAACTCAGAGCTGTTGAACACAGACCCCTTCGAAGCCGCCAAAGACGCCGCCGACTACATCGCGGCAGAGACCGGCGTCGAGTCCCACGACGTCGCCCTGGTACTGGGATCCGGCTGGGCAGAAGCCGCCGACCTGATCGGCGAAACCACCGCGACACTCAGCGCGTCGGAAGTTCCCGGCTTCCACAAGCCGGCAGTCGTGGGCCATGTGGGAACCATCCGCTCAGTCCTCACCAAGGAAGGCAAACGCGCCCTGGTCCTCGGCGCCCGCACCCACTACTACGAAGGCCGCGGCGTCCGTTCCGTGGTGCATGGCGTGCGCACTGCCGCTGCTGCCGGCTGCAAGACCCTTGTTCTCACCAACGGCTGCGGCGGGCTCAACGAAGCTTGGGAACCCGGCACGCCGGTCCTGATCAGCGACCACATCAACCTCACGGCCACTTCCCCGCTTGAGGGCGCCACGTTCGTGGACCTCACTGACCTCTACTCCTCGCGCCTGCGGGAGCTGGCCCGCGAAGTGGACCCTTCGCTGCAGGAAGGCGTCTACGCCCAGTTCACCGGCCCGCACTACGAGACCCCGGCCGAGGTCCAGTACGCCAAGCGGATCGGTGCGGATCTTGTGGGCATGTCTACAGCGCTTGAAGCGATTGCGGGACGACACGCGGGTATGGAGGTCTTCGGAATCTCCTTGGTGACGAACCTCGCCGCGGGGATCAGTCCCGTTCCGTTGAGCCACGCCGAAGTCCTGGAAGCCGGCGAGGCAGCAGGCAGGCGGATCTCTGCGTTGCTGGCCGGGATCATCGCAAAGCTCTAGCCACACTCCGTCGAAATCATTCGCACCTAACCGGGTCGCAGTTCGCGTCCTTCCCAGCGCTGGAAACGGCCTGAACTGCGACCCGATTGGGGGCACATAGGGGAACGACGGTGGACCCGTCAAGTCACATGGCACCCGTGTAAACACACAGTAAATTCTCAGAATAAGTCTGTTTTAAGGCGAAACATTTGACCCTCCCCAACAAGCGTGGCACGCGCGCGTGTTGGCAATGTAAACGCTTGCACACAGGTGCCGCGCATCCCCGCCCGAGCCCTCGAAACAAGCTTTGCTTCACCACCTGACACGTGTTTAGCGTGGAAAGTGCCCCGGTAAGTCGACGTGCCGGAGCAACCGCGGCGAGCAGCTCAGGAAGGGCCGCCGCACCTCGAAACGATGGCGTCCCTCGAAGACGCCACCAGCGGATCGGGCGGACGCCGGACTCGAGCAGCAACTCCACGAAGTCCAACACTCCGCGAGAAGAGCAAGCATGAACACGCACTCAACCCCAACTCGGCCAAGACGCCGCTTGCGCAAGGCAACCGCCATCGCAGCAGCAGTCAGCGTCGCCGGCGGCATCCTCCTTGTCACACCGGCCGCGCAGGCCAACCTGCCGGCCGACCCGCCGTCGAGCACCATGCCGGCACCCACGCCCGGCTTCCCGCTGCCGTCGAAGCACACGCAGCAGGCCTACGATCCGGCAGCGAACTTCACCTCCAAGTGGACGCGGGCGGATGCCAAGCAGATCATGGCCCAGAGCAACCCCAACGTCACTCCCGGCCAGAACTCCATGAGCCCCAACGTCACCATGCCGGAAATCCCCAAGGACTTCCCCGCCATGAACGACGACGTGTGGGTGTGGGACACCTGGTCCCTGACCGACGAGAATGCCAACCAGATCAGCTACAAGGGCTGGGACGTCATCTTCTCCCTGGTCGCTGACCGGCACGCAGGCTACGGTTTCGACCAGCGCCACTGGAACGCCCGGATCGGTTTCTTCTTCCGCAAGACCAACGCCGATCCTGCCAAGGACAAGTGGAACTACGGCGGACATCTGTTCCTGGACAACACGTCCATCGGCAACACGGAATGGTCCGGCTCCACGCGGCTCATGCAGGGCAACAAGATCAACGTCTTCTACACGGCAACCACGTTCTACGATGTCAAGGAACGCAACTCCGGCGGCGGCGGGATTGCACCCGACGCCGTGATCGCCAAGGCCCTTGGCAAGATCCATGCCGACAAGAACGGCGTGACCTTCGACGGGTTCCAGCACACCAAGCTGCTTGAGCCGGACGGAAAGCTCTACCAGAACAAGGCCCAGAACCCGGGCTTCGCGTTCCGGGACCCGTACACGTTCGCCGATCCGGCCCACCCGGGCAAGACCTTCATGGTCTTCGAGGGAAACACCGGTGGGACTCGTGGCGAGTACAAGTGCAAGCAGGAAGACCTGGGCTACCGCCCGGGCGATCCCAACGCCGAAACCGTGGACCAGGTCAACAGCACCGGAGCCTGGTACCAGACAGCAAACGTCGGCTTGGCAGTGGCAGACAACAAGGACCTGACCAAGTGGAGCTTCCTGCCCCCGATCCTGTCCGCCAACTGCGTCAACGACCAGACTGAGCGGCCGCAGATCTTCATCCAGAAGGAGAAGGGCAAGAACAAGTACTACCTGTTCACCATCAGCCACCAGTTCACCTACGCGGACGGCATGCGCGGCCCCGATGGCGTGTATGGCTTCGTCGGCAACGGCGTCCGCTCCGATTACCAGCCCGTGAACAACAGCGGCTTGGCACTCGGTTCCCCGACGGACCTGAACATGCCGGCCAACGCCCCTGAAGGCCCGGACCCGCGCCAGAACGGCCGGCAGTTCCAGGCCTACTCGCACTACGTCCAGCCCGGCGGTTTGGTCCAGTCGTTCATCGACAACGTGGACGGCGTCCGCGGCGGCTCCCTCTCCCCCACCGTGAAGATGAACTTCCAGGGCGGCGTAACGCAGGTTGACCGCAGCTTCGGCAAGAACGGCCTCGGCCCGTTCGGCTACTTGCCCACCAACGTGCGCGTTGGCGGCGAGGGCCTCTACAAGTAAGACCCCTGGCCCATAAGGCCCCGGCGGGGGTGCGTCCGGCCACGAAGCCAGGCGCACCCCTGCCACCCCCCAACCCCCAGGATTCCCCATGACTTACCCCAACACCCCCTCATCCAGCCCCCGTTTTTCCCGCCGCCAATTGCTTGCCGCAAGTGCCGCCGTCGTGGTTTCGTTCTCAGCCGCCTCCTGCACAGCGCCGCGCGATGCGGAAAGCCCGACGCCGGTCCCCGCCACGCGCGGGCCGCAGCCTTCCGCTTCGGAACCGTGGCGTCCGGCCGTTCACCTGACCGCGGAAAAGAACTGGCTCAACGATCCCAACGGCCTGGTCTACGCAAACGGGACCTACCATGCCTTCTACCAACACAACCCCCGCGCAAACTCCTGGGGAAACATGTCCTGGGGGCACTCCACCAGCAAGGACCTTGTGAATTGGGAACAGCAGCCCGTGGCCATGGAGGCCAGTGCGGACGAGGAGATCTTTTCCGGGTGCATCGTGCTGGATGAGAAGAACGCCTCCGGGCTGGGTTCGGCCTCCAACCCGCCCATGGTTGCCCTCTACACCAGCGCCTACGGGAAGCGTGGAGCGCTGCCGCAGGGAACACAGGCCCAGTCCGTGGCCTTCAGCCTGGACGGCGGAACCACGTGGGAGAAGCACCGCGGCAACCCGGTGCTTAACCTGGAGCCGAACAATAACAACTTCCGCGACCCGAAGATCACCTGGTACGAGCCCGGCAACTACTGGGTGATGACCACCGTGGTGGCCGACGCCCAAGTGGTCAAGCTCTTCAAATCCACCAACCTGCTGCACTGGGAGTTCCTCAGTGATTTCTCCGGCGTCGGGGCGCAGGGCGGACTCTGGGAAGTGCCTGAGCTGCTGCAGATGAACGTTGAAGGATCCACGGCCAGGAAGTGGGTCATGCTCCTGAGCATGAATCCGGGCGGTATTGCGGGCGGCTCCGGAATGCAGTACTTCGTGGGCGAATTCGATGGCACACGCTTCGTTGCGGAAGACGCTGCGGCACCCGATGCTCCCCTGGAAGAGTCGCAATGGCTGGACCACGGAGCCGACTACTACGCGGCCAATACCATCTCCTACGCGCCCGGTGACAAGCCGGTGCTGCTGGGCTGGATGGGCAACTGGGATTACGCCCAGGACGTGCCCACCACACCTTGGCGGGGAGCCATGGCGATCCCGCGGGAGCTCACCTTGGTCCGCGGTGACAAGCGCTACGAGCTTCGTTCGGGCATTGCAGCGACCGCCTTGCAGAACCTGGAACGCGGTGAGGTGAAGAGCAAAAACCTCACCGTCGATTCCCGGATGGAGGGCCTTGGTAAGGACTTTGAGGACCGCAGCCAGCTCATCGACCTCGAGCTGGATCTGGCGTCAGCCCGCGAAGCCGGAATCCTGCTCCGTCATTCCGCCGACGGCAAGGATGGACTCCGCATCTCCTACGAGAAGGACCCGGGCACCCTGAAAGTGGACCGCTCGAAGGCCGGGACCACTAACTTCTCGGAAAAGTTCAGTCCCTATCACCAGGTTCGCGTGCCAGCAGACGGTAACAAACTGCGACTCCGGATCCTGCTCGATTCCTCCTCCGTGGAGGTCTTCGCCCAGGACGGGACTGCCGTGGTCACGGATACGTTCTTCCCGGGCTGGGACAACACGGGGGCCTCCGTTTTCAGCACTGACGGCAATACATCGTTCTCAGTCCGCTCCCGCAACCTCTAGGTTTCGCCGAGAGGCGGGATCCCGGCATTTACGACCCATGAATGTGCCGGGATCCCACCTCTCGTTGCCTGTCAGGGGCCGATTGAGGATAGTTTTGTGCTTATGACATCGAGCGATGCCGCACTTGGACAACTGATTGACGACGCCCACGCGTGGGCTTCCCAGGACCCCGACCCGGCGACGTCGGCCGCCCTCCTGGAGCTCGCAGCCCTCGCCGGAGCAGGCGACGCCGGAGCAGCCCAGGAATTGGAAGACAGCTTCAACGGCACGCTGCAGTTCGGCACTGCCGGTCTCCGTGCCGCCCTTGGCCCCGGACCAAACCGCATGAACCGCGTGGTGGTACGCCGGGCGGCGGCAGGCCTGGCAGCGTTCCTTGGCGAAACCGTCGCCGCAGCTTCCCCGGGAACCCGGCCTCGCGCCGTCGTCGGCTTTGACGCCCGCTACAACTCGGACATTTTCGCGCTGGAAACGGCGGCGATCTTCGCTGCCGCAGGCATCGAAGCGTTCCTCATGCCCGCAGCACTTCCGACGCCGATCCTCGCCTACGCGGTCCGCGCGCTGGATTGCGACGGCGGCGTGATGGTCACAGCCAGCCACAACCCTCCGCAGGACAACGGTTACAAGGTGTACTTGGGCCGGCACGCGGTGGAGGAAAGCGGCAGGGGCGCGCAGATCGTGGCGCCCTACGATGCGGAAATCGCCGCAAAGATCGCCGCGGTGGGCACGCTGGACTCGATTGAACTGGCGGGTGCAGGCTGGACCGTGCTGCCCGCATCAATCGCCACGGACTACGAAGCAGCCATGGCTGGCCTGGCGGACCGGGAACACTTCCCTGCACGGGACCTCAAAATCGTCCTCACACCCATGCACGGCGTAGGCGGCGGCACAGCCGTGTCCGTCTTGAACGCCGCCGGCTTCACTGACGTGACCCTCGTGGCCGAACAGGCCCAACCGGATCCGGATTTCCCCACGGTGGCCTTCCCCAATCCGGAAGAACCGGGGGCACTGGACCTCGCGCTCGCGAAGGCTGGGGAAATGGGAGCGGACATCGTCCTGGCCAACGACCCCGACGCCGACCGGGCGGCGGTTGCCGCGTTGGACCCCGCGACGGGTGAATGGCGCATGCTGCGCGGCGACGAAGTGGGCGCCCTCCTGGGTGCGCACGTGGTGGCGCGGCTGGCAGCGGATACCGGAGACGAACCACGCGAGGGCGTCTTTGCCAACTCGATCGTCTCATCCAGGCTGCTGTCCCGCATCGCCTCGTCGGCGGGTTACCCGCACGAGGAAACGCTCACGGGATTCAAATGGATTTCGCGCGTCCCCGGCCTGCTCTACGGATATGAGGAAGCGCTGGGCTACTGCGTGGCGCCGGAGCTGGTGAAGGACAAGGACGGCATCTCCGCCGCCGTGCTCATCGCCGAGCTCGCGGCCGCCGCGAAGGCCGAAGGTAAAACGATCTTCGATACCTTGGACGAGCTGTACTTGGTCCATGGCCTGCACGCGAGCGACCAACTCAGCATTCGCGTGGCGGACCTGGGGCTGCTGGATGCCATGATGAACCGCTTGCGGGTCAACCCGCCGGAAGCGTTTGGCGGCTCCGCCGTCGAGGTTTTCACGGACCTCGCGGCAGGAAGCGGAACGTTGCCACCCACGGACGGGCTGCTGTACCTGACCAAGGACCAAAGCCGCGTGATCATCAGGCCCAGCGGCACCGAGCCCAAGCTGAAGTGCTATCTGGAGGTCATCCAGCCCGTGGAGTCGGCGGCGGAACTTCCCGCTGCCCGCCAAGCGGCCCGGACATCCCTGGACGATGTCCTCAGGGATGTCCGCGAAGCCCTGGGACTCTAGAGCTCAACCTCGATGTAGCCGTCCACCAATCGGGTGGCATAGGTGGCGAGCGTCAGTTCCGGGTGCGTGAAGCATTCACCGGTCTCAAGGTCGTAGACCTCCTTGTGCAGCGGCGAGGCGATGGTGGGCCGCGTCCCGCGGGAGCCGATGATGCCGCGCGCCATCACGTTGGCGAACGTTGCCGGATCCTGCTGTGCGACGGCGAAAACCTCACCGGGGGCGGTGCGGAACAATGCCACCTGCCGGCCCTCGATCAGTGCTGCCTCGCCCCATGCCAGTTCGAGCTCGTCCACCGGGCACACACGATGCCAGGTGCCGGTGATGGACAGGTCCTCTGCGCGGTCAAGAATTACGGTCATGTCAGCCCCTCTCGCTGCGTCCGGGTGCGGGCACTTTCCACCGTCACTCCCCCGGACCAGGCCACACTCGCGGCCACTCCTCAAAGCTAGGACCCGGGTGTTTCAACGGGTGTCAGGCTTTGTGTCCAGCGCGTAAAAGAGACCTCACGCCCCGCGAAATGCGTTCGTGATGCAGAAGTTAAGATCACGAAACAAACGGGAAACTGAAGTGAAACTGCCCTTCCCTAGGCTGATTCCACAAGTTGCGGAGACCTGTCTGCAACATTTGCGAAAGGCCCACCAGTGACCGGACACACTTCAAGCACAGAGAACCCGCGCCGCATCGTCGTGGTCGGAGGCGGCCCCGCTGCCCACCGTTTTACCGACGCCATGTACAACCGCGGACTCGATGGCTGGCAGGTTACCGTCCTCACCGAGGAAGCCCACCTCCCCTACGACCGCGTGGCATTGAGCAAGGCCCTGACCGAAACAGATGTTGACCTCACCCTCGGTGACGCGTCCATGTGGGACCACCAGGCGCTGGCCCTGAAGACCGGCGAGCGCGCCATCAAGGTGGACCCGGTCGCCAAGAGCGTACTCACCGCCGCCGGCAACAAGTACGAATACGACGAACTGGTAGTGGCTTCCGGCTCCGACGCAGCCCGCCTGCCGATTCCCGGCGCCGAACACACCCACGTGTACCGGACCCTTGAAGACGTGTGGGCCATCAACAAGGCAATCGCCGACCTCGGCGCCAAGCTGGGCCGCAAGGTCAACGCCGTCACCATCGGCGGCGGCTTGCTGGGCCTTGAGTCCGCTGCCGGAACCGAACAGCTCGGTGCCACACCGGTGGTCATTAACGGCTCGCCGTGGCTCATGAACACGCAGTTGGATGAAGGCGCCGGCCAGGCCCTGGGCCGTTTGATCGAGGCCAAGGGCTTCGAGGTCCACGGTGGCGTGTTCCCGTCCGAAGTACTGGCGGACGACGACGGCCAGGTCACCGGAGTGTTGATGGCGGACGGCCGCACCATCCCGGCGGACCTCGTGATCGTGGCCATCGGCGTCAAGCCACGCGATGACCTCTTCCGCGCCGCCGAGGGCGAAGAGCAGCTCTTCAGCCTGGGACAGCGCGGCGGCGTGGTGATCAACGACTTCTGCGCCACGGAAGTTGAGGGCATCTGGGCCATCGGTGAAGTGGCCAACTTCGGTGGCATGTGCCTGGGCCTGGTGGCGCCGGCAAACACCATGGCGGAGATCGTGGCGGACCGCCTGCACGGTGGTGAAGCAACGTTCCCGGGCTTTGATACGGCCACCAAGCTGAAGCTGTCCGGCGTGGACGTGGCCAGCTTTGGTGACGCCTTCGCCAGGACGGAGCACTCCCTGGAGATCGTGTACGCCGATCCCGCCCGTGGCGTCTACCAGAAGATCGTCACTACCGACGATGCCAAGACCCTGCTGGGCGGCATCTTCGTGGGCGATGCCTCCCCGTACATGAGCCTGCGACCGCTCCTGGGCCGGGAGCTCCCCACCGAACCGGGCGCCTACCTGAGCGCTGCCGGTGGCGGCGAGGCTCCGGAAACGGAACTCCCGGACGACGCCATCCTGTGCTCCTGCAACAATGTGGCGGCCGGTTCCATCCGCGACGCCATCAACGGCTGCGGCGCCTGCGAAGGCAACGCCCCCGTGCAGGAACTGGGCGGGCTCAAGGGCTGCACGCGTGCCGGTACCCAGTGTGGTTCGTGTGTTCCGATGCTCAAGAAGCTCCTTGAAGGCGAACTGAAGAAGTCCGGCATCGAGGTCTCCAAGGCCCTCTGCGAGCACATCAGCCTGTCCCGCCAGGAACTGTTCGACGCCATCCGTGTCCTGGAGCTCACGTCCTTCGAGGACATCATGGCCAAGTACGGCACTGGCGCCGGTTGCGATATCTGCAAGCCGACCATTGCCTCCATCCTGGCCAGCCAGCACTCCGCGTACGTGCTCGATGCCGGCCGTGGCACCCTGCAGGACACCAACGACCGCGCCTTGGCGAACATGCAGAAGGACGGCACCTACTCGGTGGTCCCCCGCATCGCCGGTGGCGAGATCACCCCGAAGGGCCTTGGCGTCATTGCCGCCGTGGCCGAGAAGTACGGCCTTTACACGAAGATCACCGGCGGCCAGCGCATCGACATGTTCGGTGCCCGCCTCGAGCAGCTCCCGGATATCTGGAAAGAACTGGTGGAGGCAGGTTTCGAATCCGGCCAGGCCTACGGCAAGAGCCTGCGCACGGTGAAGTCCTGCGTTGGCTCCACCTGGTGCCGTTTTGGCGTCCAGGATTCCGTGCAGATGGCGATCGCCCTCGAGCTGCGCTACCGCGGCCTCCGCAGCCCGCACAAGCTGAAGATGGGCGTTTCCGGCTGTGCCCGTGAATGCGCGGAGGCCCGGGGCAAGGATGTTGGAGTGATCGCCACGGCCGACGGCTGGAACCTGTACGTCGGCGGTAACGGTGGCGCCACTCCCGCCCACGCCCAGCTGCTGGCCAAGGACCTGGACGATGAGACGCTCATCAAGTACATCGACCGCTACCTCATGTACTACATCCGCACGGCGGACCGCTTGCAGCGCACGGCCCGTTGGCAGGAAGAGCTCGACGGCGGGCTGAAGCACGTGGAGGAAGTGGTGGTCAACGACTCCCTGGGCATCGCCGAGGAACTCGAGGCCGCCATGTCCAAGCACATCGACACGTACGAGGACGAGTGGGCCGAGACCCTGAAGGACCCGGAGCGCCTGCGCCGTTTCCGTTCCTTCGTCAACGCCCCCAACCAGAAGGACGAGTCCATCTCCTTCGTTCCGGAGCGTGGCCAGATCCGCCCGGCAACGAACGAGGAAAAGGGTGGCGTGCTCATCGCTTCCACCATTCCGGTCCGCAGTGCCGTCACGGCAGACAACTAGGGGGAATTCCATGCAGCTCACCATCGACCTCACCGGCCGCGATGTTCTGGTCACCGGTTCCGATACCGCTTCGCGCCAGGCGGTTCGCCGCTACCAGGCTGCCGGCGCCGTGGTGCACCGGCTCAGCACGCCATCGGATATCGCCTTCGACGGTCCACTCACCGTGCGCCCGTTCCTGGTGGCAGTAGTGGACGACGGCGATACCGGTTGGCTGCCGCTGCTGGAACGCTGCCGCGAAGCCGGAATCCCTGTGGCCGACGAACCCGCACCGGGCCTGGAAGGGCACGTGACGTTGGTGGGCGGTGGTCCGGGTGCACTGGACCTGCTGACGGTTGGCGCGGTGGATGCCTTGCGGGATGCCGACGTGGTGTTCTACGACAGGCTGGCCCCGTACCAGGAACTGGCCGCGCTGACCTCCGCCGACCTGGTGGACGTCGGAAAGCAGCCCGGCCACCACAAGGTGACGCAGCGTGACATCGAAAAGCTCATGGTGGAAGCCGCGCTCCGCGGAAAGAATGTTGTCCGGCTCAAGGGCGGCGATCCGTACGTGTTCGGCCGCGGCGGCGAGGAAGTGGCAGCCTGTGTTGCCGCTGGTGTACCGGTGCGCGTGATCTCCGGGGTTACGAGCGCCATTTCCGTTCCTGCCGCTGCCGGAATTCCGGTCACCCACAGGGAAGTAAGCCACCTGTTCACAGTGGTTTCCGGACACGCTCCCCTGACCGAGAAGGAGCACACCCACCTGGCGGGCCTCGGCGGAACCATCGTGGTCCTGATGGGCATTGGGACGCTCCCCCAGCTTGCAGCCGGCCTGCGCCGCGCGGGGATGAAAACGGACATGCCCATGGCTGTGGTGGAGCGCGGATACCGGCCCGGTCAACGCACCACCATCGCGGATCTGGGTACCATCGAAACGGCAGCCACCGGTTGCAGCAACCCGGCCGTGCTGGTCATCGGCGAGGTGGTCCGGGTGGCTGAAGCCAACCGCAATCATGCCGAAGCATCCGCCGAACTGAGCCGCCTCGCGGCTTCGCTCCTTGAAGCCTGAAGGTAAACCCATGACTGTTGCACACGAGCTCGAAGCTGCTGTGACGTTGGCCGAGGCCACCGAAGCCACGGACCTGCCGCTGGACGGATTCCGCATCGGCGTCACCTCGCACCGCCGTTCCCGGGACCTCATCGAAGCGTTGGAACGCCGCGGCGGGAGCGTACTCCATGCCCCCGCCCTGAAGATCGCTCCCGTCCAGGAAGACCTGATCCTCATCGAGGACACCAAGAGCATCATCGAGGCCAAGCCGGATATCTGCATCGCCACCACGGCCTACGGCATGCGCCGCTGGTGCGAGGCCGCGGATTCCTTCGGCATCGGCGAGCAACTCCTGGAAACACTGTCCGCCTGCCGCATGTTCGTCCGGGGACCCAAAGCCCGCGGTGCCGTCCGCGCGGCGGGGCTTGCCGACGTCGGAATCAGCAGCGACGAAACCACCGCCACACTGGTGGACATGCTCCTGGCAGAAGGCGTGCGCGGTAAGACTGTGGCCGTGCAGCTTCACGGCTACACGGATGTCCGCCAGCTTGAGCGGCTCCGGATGTCCGGGGCCACGGTGCTGACCGTGACGCCCTACCGGTGGGTGAAGCCCGACGGCGAGGACAAGCTGCCGCGCCTGATCGAAGCCGTGGTCAGCGGAAACCTGGACGTTCTGACGTTCACCAGCGCCCCGGCCGTGGATGCCATGTGGAGCACGGCGCACGAGATGGGCCTGTACCGCCAGCTCATCGAGGCCCTCAAAGGACCAGTGACGGTCGCCGCCGTCGGGCCTGTCACCGCCCAGCCATTGGTCGACGCCGGGCTGACGCCGCTCATCCCGGACAGGTACCGCATGGGTGCCCTGATCCGCCTGGTCACCGAGCATCTGTCGCTGAACCATGTGCGCCGTCTGGAGACCAAGAGCGCCACCATCGAGCTGCGCGGGCGCTGCCTGCGGATCAACGGTGAAGTGGTGGAACTGGCACCGGCTCCGTTGCTGTTGCTGCGGGCTCTTTTGGGCGCCGGTGGCGCGGTGCTGTCCCGCGAAGCGCTGTCCGAGCTGCTGGACCTGCGCGGTTCCGTGCACGCCCTGGACATGACGGTCAGCCGGCTGCGCTCCTCGCTGCCCGACGGCAAGCTCGTGGAGACCGTGGTCAAGCGCGGATACCGCCTGCGGGCGTAGTCCTTTCTGCAACCCGCTACGCCGCCGTCCACTTCAAGCTGCCTTCACCAGGGGCAGTTCGTCCCAGCGGGTGGTGTAGCGGGGGCTCAGCAGGCCCCGCTTCATGGACCAATCCGGGCCGCCACGGATGCCAGCATGCCCCAAGCCGATGGAGCCGCGGCCGTAGCGTTTGCTGACCTGTTCCAGGAGCGGCCCGATCCCCCGTTCCTCGTGGCGGTTCTCGAAGATTTCCAACGGTTTCTGGTTGCCGGTGGGCCGCAGGTCCGTGACCATGATCCCTGCCTTCGCGTACTTGGTCCCTTCCTGGAACTTGGGCACCAGAGCGTGCGCCGCCTTGGTCAGGAGCACGGGATCCGAGGTAGGCATGGGCAACCTGACGGTGACGGTCGGGAAGGATTTGTCGTTGGGGTTGTACACGGACGTCGCCGCGTAGGCCGTGAGCAGTTTGGCTTGCAGGTCATGCTTCGCCAGGCGGGCACTGGCCATCTGGCCATAGACGCTGAGCACCTGCCGCAACTGCGCCGCCGTCGTAATGGGCGTTGAGAAGGAGCGGGAGAAGATCAACTGGTCCCGCCCGATCCGTTCCTCTTCCATGGGGATGCACGGCGTGCCCTGCAGTTCCAGCACGGTGCGCATCACGACAATCGAGAACTTGTCCCTCAGTTTCACGGGGTCCGCCCGCACCAGGTCTAGAATGGAGAAGATCCCGATGGCGTTCAGCCTCTTGGTGAGCCGCGTCGCTATCCCCCAGATTTCGATGACTGACAACCGCGACATGAGCGCCTCGCGTTGATCCGCCGGCACGGAATCCCAGCGGCACACGCCGTTGAACGCCGGATTGTGCTTGGCCCACTTGTTGGCGAGCTTTGCCAGCGTCTTGGTGGGGGCGATGCCTACGCACACCGGCACGCCCACATGCTTGCGGCACGCTTCCTTGATGGTCCGTCCGAGATCCAGGAGGTGCTCCGGGCTGCCCTTCACCCCCAGGAAGGCTTCATCGATGGAATACACCTCCTGCCACGCCGAGTATCGCCGCAAGAGATCCATGACGCGCAGGCTGATGTCGCCGTACAGCTCATAGTTGCTGGACATCGCAATGAGTCCCCATTCCTTGGCCCGCGGCGCGATCTTGAACCACGGGTCTCCCACTCCGATCCCGAGCTTCTTGGCCTCAGGCGACCTGGTCACCGCACAGCCGTCGTTGTTGGACAGCACGATCAAGGGCTTCCCCTCGAGTGCCGGGTTGAAGGCGCGCTCGGCTGATGCGTAGAAGCAGTTGATGTCCACGTGGGCGATTTCCTGCATCCGGCGCATGAGGGCTGGTTTGGACATCAGACCCCTTCCGGTGCTAGCACATGAACCCGGCCAAGCAAGTGCGAGACACGGGTTTATTCGAACAAATATTCGAATTATTCAACTGTACAGCGAGCCGCGGACAAAATAGCCTTGCAGGGTGTTGCAGTCGCCGCTTGGCCACCGTCGGATCAGCAATGCGAAGGCGTCCCATCCGGTAGCGACGACGCCGGAATATCCCTCATGGGGATTCGAGGCCAGCGCTGGTTGGCTCGGAAGCTGAACCCGAAGACCGCAAGGCCCTGCTCATTCGACGAGTATCAATGGTCCCCTCAGCCCAGAACGCGAGCCGCCTGAAGGCGGTCATCCCGCAACTGGAGGACCAGCCAAGGACTGAATGCCCACGGGGCAGCACTGGCCGCTCGCCGGAGATCATCCAACTTTGCCCAACGAAAGTCCATCACCTCGGCCGGCCGGGGATCAGGAGTGCCTTCACTGAAAGCAAAATAGACAGGGCAAATCTCGTTTTCCACAATCCCGGTTACGTCTACAGCCCGGTACTGGAATCCTGGAAGCACCACGCGTGGCGCGGTTACTTCAATCCCAAGTTCCCAACCTGAACGTCGCCGGAGAGCTTGCTCCATGGATTCGCCCGGCAGAGGATGACCGCAGAACGAATTCGTCCACACCCCCGGCCACGCAACCTTCTCAAGGGATCTGCGCGTCACAAGGACTTCATCTTTGGCGTTGAAGACGTAACACGAAAACGCAAGATGAAGTGGGGTATCCCTTGTGTGAACGTCCGCCTTGGAGCAAACGCCCGTTGGCTCCCCACGGTCGTCTACCAGCACTACCTGCTCCACGGTCACTAAAAATCCCACCTTATCGCTGTTTGATACTTTTCCTATAACGCACGTTATTGAGATATGAAAACGGTAATTTTCGCCGTTAATACCCATGTTTCGAGTAATCATCAAGCTTTGCAAAAAGGTACCTTTAATCCTTGGATTCGATACCTACACCACCGCAACTTTTGAACACCCGATCCTAGGTCACACCCTCGAGCAAAGTTCTCGAAACCTATCATCCCAAAGGCGATCAGACAGGAGCCTTGCACTCAAGAGGTGGCATCGAGTTGACTAATTTTGATTGAACGCATGCTATCGTCATTCCCGTTGCGGCTTCGGTCAATAGTTCCGAAGCGGATCACCAGACTTTCCTGTGGGGACAGTGAATTATGACAGCATTGCAAGCGGATTCAATTGCGGACGTTTCGCATGTTAAAACACGCGTTGATGCAATCCTTGAAGCATTTCTTGAGCGCCAAGATCAGTCCGCTTGTGGTTCTGAAATCTCGGTATTCACAAAGTTTCTTCGCAAAATGCTCGCGGCCGGAGGCAAGCGCATCCGCCCACGTCTCTGCATAGTCGGGTGGTCCTGCGTGAGTGACGAAGTCCCGCCACCGCTGGTTTACCGGATCGCAGCGTCACTCGAACTCTTCCATGCCTTCGCTTTGATCCATGACGACATCATGGATAAATCAGCCACGCGGCGGGGGCTCCCTACAGCCCATCACGCGTTGGCTGCCCATCTCCGGCACTTTCCAAGTGCGGATCAGTTGGGAAACAACGCAGCCATACTGCTGGGAGATCTAGCCTTGGGCTGGTCCTATGACCTGATTCAGCCGGAGCCACACGAAGAACGTCAACTGCCGGTGCCTTACCGGGTCCTAAGTATGATGCGCACCGAGACTGCAGTTGGACAGTACCTTGATCTGCTGGCCAGCGCACCTGCTTCCCCGTGCCTGGCTACCGCGTGGAAAGTTGTGCAATACAAAACGGCGAAATATACGTTTGAACGGCCCATCCAGATTGGTGCCCTTTTGGCTGGCGCCACGGACGATCAGGTACGCGCACTTTCCGCGTTCGCCGTCCCACTCGGAGAGGCCTTCCAACTCCGGGACGATCTTCTCGGGATTTTTGGCGATCCCAAGCTAACTGGCAAGTCTGTACTCGACGACCTCCGCGAAGGTAAACACACCGTTTTGATGTGTGCCGCGTTCGAACGGGCTACAGCCTCACAGGTGCGCAGGCTTCGCCGACATCTGGGCAATGCCCGACTCACTAGTGACGGTGCCCAAGAATGCCGGGACATCCTGCTGGCCACCGGAGCGGACAAGGTTGTTGAAGATCTTATTTCCTCCCGGTTCCGCGCGTCCTTGGAATTCCTCGACGCGGCGGACATAAGACCCACGGCCAAGGCAGCACTGCACCAACTCGCTTCGAACACAGTGGCTCGATCGTACTAAAACAACTGCAATCACTGACAGACTGGCCTCATTTCACACCAAGGAAGTTTCATGACAGCATCGCCACCTGCAGCTCTTCAAGAACGACCCGTCCCTGGAAGGATTCCCTTCTTTGGACACGCGCTTAGTTTTGCAGTCCGCCCCCAAAAATTTCTGGAAACACAGCGAGACCTAGGTGCGGTAACTTCCATAAAACTGGGTAACAAGAACGGGCAGATAGTAAATGACCCAACCCTTGTCCGTGAACTTCTGGTCGCTCGTACAAAAGACTTCATCAAATCCGGCCCGCTATATGAGACGAGCAGTCGATTTGTAGGAAATGGACTCGCCGTGAGCGAGGGGCCTTACCACCGTCAACAGCGCCGCCTAATGCAACCATCCTTCCGAAAGTCCCGAATCCCCGGGTATCACTCCGCCATGCGCGAGGCCACCGTCAAGATGATTGAGACTTGGCAGACGGACCAAACGGTAGACGTGTGGAACGATCTGTCGAAACTAACGGTTACCGTCATAGGCAAGAGTCTTTACCAGGGTGGCTTTACCGACGAGATGACTGAACAGATCGTGCGCTCAGTTGCTACGGCGTCCCGCGGCATTGGCTGGCGCAGTCTTATGCCCGCATGGATGCATCGGGTGCCAACTCTCGAGTCCCGGGACTTTTCCCACGCCCAGCAAGTGCTCCATTCAATTGCCGATCACGTCATTGCTGATCATCAGGCCCACAACGCCGACTCACAGCACTTCCTGACTGAGCTGCTTTCTGCTCGGGATGAACACGGGAATGCCTTGACGGACAGGCAACTGCGGGACGAGGTGGTGACACTGTTCTCCGCCGGTAGCGCGACCGTGGCTACTACATTGGCCTGGGCGCTCCACCTGGTGAGCGAACGTCCGGAAGTCGGGCAGCGCATTCATGACGAGGTCGTCGCAATTCTTGCTGATGGGCCGGTGACAGCCGATACCGTCCCCCGTCTCACTTATACAGGCAGAGTCGTAAGTGAAGTGCTTCGTCTCTACCCGCCGGCGTGGCTGCTCCCGCGGGTCACTACCGAAGACACAACCTTGGGTGATCACTTTATCTCTGAGGGCACGCTTGTCTTCTTCAGCCCCTATGCGATTCACCACGACCCCCGTCTGTACCCCGACCCAAAGCGATTCGATCCCAATCGCTGGCTCCCTGAAGAAGTCGCCAAACGTCCACGCGGCTCGTACGTTCCGTTCGGCGCCGGCGTGCATCAGTGCATTGGCAACGACTTTGCACTCTTCGAAATCATCACAGCGCTGGCGACCATAACGAGAGAGTGGAATCTGGCCAAACCGCCTGGAGCCGTAGTGCGGCCACGAGGAGGACGGGCGGTCCTGGAACCAAAGAAACTGCATCTAAGGGTCCAGAAGCGTGTCCGATCGGTTCCACTCCATTTGAGTGATCACCGAGACGAAAACATCCCACGTTGCCCGCATAACCACGACACGCCACAACCCTGACGGCCCGTCCTGTTCGAATCAAACACTCTTCTTCACATTTTCCCTTAGGACTAAATCATGAGCAATGCCCTGCCGGAGTGCCCTGGCCTGGAGCCCAACACAACCGTTTCATTTCCTCCGATAACCCAACGGTTCAGCTGTGGACTGCATCCGGATTACTACCAAATCCTTGGACGGCACGAAGATTGGGTGCGACGCCAACTCCTGCCCAACGACGAGGTCCTGGCAAACAAGATACTCAAGGACAATCTCAGCGCACTGTTCGTTTGTATGTCCTACTACGATCTAGATGCTGAAAAGGTTCTGGACATCTGTGATCTCACGGACTGGCTGTTCATTCACGACAACGACGTCGCCGTCCTCAGGACCGACCCCAATAACTCCGACAGCACCCGTCAGGCTGCAATCAAGAAGTATCTTGGCGATCTTCAGACCATGCTCGCCGGCGGAGTTCCTCCCGAGATGCCGTGGGCCATGGAGAGCATCTATGACCTGATTTCCCGGTTCCGGGCCAAGTCCACTCCGGCCATGTTTGAAAAGTTGGTGGGAGCATTCCGCTACTACAGCACAGTCACCATTGGTACCGAGGCCTCCGAGCTTTTGGAGCAAAAGGTCACGGATCTGGAAAGTTACATGGACTTGAGATCGGTAGGGGGTAGTTCGGCAACGTTGTTTTTCCACGTTGTCACTGAATATGTGCTGGGCGTGGACCTGTCGCCCGAAATCGTAGGCGACGAACTCGTCCAACGCTACTGGCGGAGTGTCATGGATCACTGGTACTTGCCAAATGACCTTTTGTCATTCAGGGCTGAATGTGCACGTGGCGACCATAACAACGCTATCTGCGTCCTGCGCAGAACAGAGGGGCTTACCTTGCAGGAAGCGCTGGACAGGGTAGCAAGAATGATCGACCAGTGCCAGGACGACGCGGTCCGCTATTTCGAAGACATTCAAGACAGTCCCCTGGCCCAGGTGCCTGGGTTGCTCAAAATTCTGGAAACCTTCCAACACATAGGTGCAGCGAACCAACGCTGGTCGTATATGGCACCGCGCTACCACGGTGACGGGTTCGTATGGAATGGCGTACTCGCTGGCGATGTTCGACTGACTGCCACACACACATTCTTTCCTGACGTGCCCGTGGTCGCTGACGCCTCAGTCGAAAGCGGGCTGCTGCGAGCATGAACACACGCCAAGAGCAGCGGGTTGCCGTTGTAGGAGCTGGAGTATCCGGACTGACTGCCGCTCATCTTCTTGCACGAATGTACGATGTCACCGTCTTCGAGGCGAAGTCCCGTCTCGGAGGCAACGCTGACACCCGGTCTGAAGTCACCCCATTTCCAATAGACCTCGGGTTTGTTGGATTCAATGAAGTCTCCTACCCAAATCTGGTGAGGCTGTTTTCTGAACTGGGCATTGAAAGCAATCCTGCGGTGCAATCCACCGACGCCGTCTGCGGCACCTGCCAGTTCAAACACCTTGACGGGGACACCTTGGGTATTGGAGGACTGCCAACTAAGCCGCAGGATGTCCGCGACGAGGACTGGCGCAACTTCGCCGCGGACATGAGCCGGTTCGGGCGTGAGCTGGGCGAACTGCCCAGCGAGCCGGATCTGGCCAGGACAACCGGACAGTTCCTACGAGAGAACGACTACTCCAGGTACTTTACCCATCATTTCCTCTATCCACGGATTGGCCCGTGGTTTCTCCTGAGTTCACGGGATCTCGACCGCATGCCCATCCAGTTCCTCCGTGATTCTCTGGAACCCTTGTCAAGGCCTGACGTTCAAGGCTCGTGGAAGACTATTAAGGGCGGCAGCCAAAGTTACGTTTCTCTGCTCGCCAAAACGTTATCTGACGTTCGACTGGCAACCCCAGTCCGCTCGATCCGTCGAGTGAGCGAAGGTGTTGAAATTCTGGATGCTACCGGAACAACCCACAGTTTCGGCAAAGTCGTTATAGCCGTAAATCCCCTCGAAGCCCTTCGCATGCTTGACAACCCGAGCGACGAAGAACGGTCCTTTCTTGGAGCCTTTGAGTTCACGAAAGTCGAAGTCGTTCTTCATACCGACGAAAGCGTGCTGCCCGGAAAAGACTGTCACGGAGGGCTCATGATACGGCTCGCTTGTGCTGCCGAGACGTCTCCTTTCGGTAATTGTCATGTGGACGTAACCAAGGCACTCCATCTGGAGACCGACGTCCGCTATCTAAAGACGTTTAATCCCATCGACCCCATAAATCCTTCGAAAGTGCTTGTACGCGAGGTCTATGAGGTTCCATTATTCACTCCCGAAAGCATAGAGGCGCAGTATAGGGTTCGAGATCTATCCGACGCTGTTCTGGCCTACGCGGGGGCGTACCTCGGCAATGGCTTCCATGAAGCTGGATGTTCCTCAGGCGCGCAGGCCGCAAAACAGCTCGGTGTCGAATGGACCTAGGTCACCCTTGATAGCAGCCTCACACTCATATGCTGACCGCCCCACAATCAAGACTTTAGGAGAGATCCGTATGACTTCGGTCTATGTTCCCGAGAAGAAGGCCGTGGCCGATTTCTACGACAACGCGATACCAATGTTCAGTCGCCTGGATACAAACGTCCACGTCGGATACTGGGACTCACCCAACGACACGAGCACCATGCAACAGGCCACCATTCGAATGACGGATATCGTCGCCGAGCACTTGGCCGCTGAGCCGGGCCACCGAATCCTCGACGTTGGATGTGGTCTCGGTGCACCAGCGATACGCATCGCTCAAGGTGTGGATGTCGAGATTGTTGGAATTGCAACGAGTCCCAAATTGATTGAGGCTGCCAACAAGGCGGCTAGAGAAGCTGGTGTCGCAGATCGAGTGACGTTTGAGGTGGTCGACGCCGAAGAGCTGCCTTACGCAGCCTCCACTTTCGACTCGGTAATCGCCATAGAGTCATTGGTGCATATGCCCAACCGGGCCAGGGTCTTCCGCAACATCAGCCACATTCTGCGTCCAGGTGGAAAGCTGGCTCTAACCGACCGCATCGAGATCGCAACCCCGACTGCGCATGAACGCAAAGTGGTCGAAGGCTACAGGAAGTTAGCGTTTCAGAGCCCGTTCATGAAACTTGACGACTACGTCGCTGTAATGATGGACGCAAACCTTCTGCCATTGAAATTCCGTGACATCACGGAAGAAACCAGTCGACACCAAATTCACACAATCCAATCCCTCAATCGTCAGGCGATGGAACTCAAGGACGTCTATGACGCCAAAGTTATCGAAGAGTGCAAATTGGTCTTCGAAGCGTGCTACAAAGCACGCCTGCCTACAAACATGCTCATGGTGGCCAGTCGCGGAAGAGGACCCTGCTGAACCAGCCCGGTCACCCACATCAGCACCGCGCCATCTATACAAGATACGCAAAATTTGCAGTAGTACACTTGGCCACTGTAATTCATGGTCTCTGCTCAATGCACTAAACTGGTCTGCCAGAAAATTTACGAAAACGGAGTCTCATTGTGACCCCTTCCAGCCCCAAGATCACAGTCGTCGTACCCACGTACAACGAAAAAGAGAACCTGCCAGTACTTGTTAACCAGCTAGCAAGCCTCGGACTCTCAAATTTCTACATTTTGGTTGTTGACGACAGCTCTCCCGACGGAACAGGCAATGTTGCAGACAACTTGGCACAGAAGTCAAATGGCAAGCTTTCCGTTCTTCATCGAACTGAAAAGAATGGGCTGGGTCGTGCTTATGTGGCTGGAATGATGAAAGCCCTGACTGAAAAAGCAGAAATCGTCATACAAATGGATGCTGATTTGTCACACCCTGTTTCTGTGATCCCCACAATGATCGAACGGCTTAAGACAAGTAAAGTGGGCTTGGTTATAGGCTCACGCTACGTTCCGGGCGGTACCACCGCGTCAGAATGGCCTTGGCACCGCAAGGCGCTCTCAACCTGGGCAAACTTCTACGTTCGGTCCATCCTCTCACTAAAGGTTAAGGACGCCACCGCCGGCTTCAAAGCATGGAAGGCCACCACTCTCCAGAAAATTGATATCTCAACTATTGGAAGTAATGGCTACTCATTTCAAGTCGAAATGAACTATCGGACCACGCTTCAGGGAATCGAGATTGCAGAGGTGCCCATTCGATTCGAAGAACGTACCGCGGGTTCATCCAAGATGAATCTTCTGGAACAAATGGAATCCGCCCGTACTCCGTGGCGGCTCCTCCTAACACTCCGGTCCCGGACACCACAAGGAATCGAATCGGGCGACGAAGCGCTACGGCTTTCCAAACGATACTGCGCTGCATGCAGACAGCGTCGAACGCTCGGTTTCCGACGGCAACAGTGCCGCGGGAGATGCGGCCGCTCTTGGCGGCGGCGGTAGGTTTTATCAGAAGATGCGCCAGGAGAATAAATACGTCTTCAATAGCGCCTATTCAGCGATTCGCGGATATCCCGACCGGTACCGTCAGCATGCACAGCCATCATATGGTACGCACGATTCTCCGCGCCATACCGTTCACCGGAAGGCCGGTGTCGAGCACAATGCCGCGCCCTCCCCTGATACCGGCAATGACATTCCACCCGGGCCGAGCCGCGTGGGGGTCCGGTCTTGCCTCAAACATAGATGAATGTAAATATTTACGTGTGTCTATGTCTTTGGAACTGACCCCTGTTCAAGCGGTCGCCTGCTGCTCACCCCTTGCCAGGGAGCCCCTGTCGGAGGGCGAAGCCGAGGGAGTCGCTCCGCTATTGAAGGCGCTGGCCGACCCGGTTCGGTTGCGGCTGATGTCCCTCGTTGCCTCCCACGAGGGCGGCGAGGCGTGCGTGTGCGACCTCAACGATGCCTTTGAGTTGTCGCAGCCCACCATCAGCCACCACCTGAAAGTGCTGCACGAGGCGGGCTTGCTGGATCGCGAGAAGCGCGGCGTGTGGGTTTACTACAAGGCGCGGACCGAGGCATTGCAGAACTTGGCAGCCCTGATCGGCGGGCAGGCCGCGTGACGAAGGTGCTGGGCAGGCGCACCGCGGCTGAGTTCCTCGGCACCGCGTTTCTGGAGATGGCCGTGGTCGGGTCGGGCGTGATGGCATCCCGACTGTCACCGAACGACGTCGGACTGCAGCTTTTGCAGAACAGCCTCGCCACCGGCGCCGCCCTCGTCGCGCTGATCCTGGCGCTCCAGCCGGTTTCGGCATCGTTCAATCCCGTGGTCACGTTCGTCGAACGTGCCTTGGGGATGATTGACACCCCGACTGCGGCCGTGCTGGCCTCGGCACAGGTTCTTGGTGGTTTGGCTGGGACGGTCACAGCGAACCTGATGTTCGGCCTGCCCGCGGCCTCCTTATCGACGCACGAACGCTCCGGTCCGGGTCTTTGGCTCGCTGAAGTGATCGCTACCGCCGGGCTACTGGTCATTGTCTTCGGAACGGTTCGCTCCGGCAGGGCGGACCGGGTGGCGTTCGCCGTCGGCGGGTACATCGCAGCCGCCTACTGGTTCACCTCCTCCACCAGCTTCGCCAATCCTGCAGTCACGATCGCCCGGACCATCACGGATACTTTCTCCGGGATCGCCCCGGCCTCCGCCCCGGGATTCATCCTGGCCCAACTCGCCGCCGGCGTTCTTGGGTTTGCCCTGATTCGCTTCCTCTACCCCGTTCCCAGCGCTTCCGCGGATATCGCGGCTGACCGAAAGGTGCTCACGTGAGCAACAAGCCCTCTGTCCTGTTCGTCTGCGTCCACAATGCCGGCCGCTCCCAAATGGCCGCCGCCTACCTCACCACCCTTTCCGGAGGGGCCATTGAGGTCCGTTCTGCCGGCTCGCAGCCCGCCGAGCAGGTCAACCCGGCCGCCGTCGAGGCCATGGCCGAGGTGGGCATCGACATGTCGGCCGAGATCCCGAAAGTCCTCACCACCGCGGCCGTCCAGGATTCCGACGTCGTCATCACCATGGGCTGCGGCGACGAATGCCCCTACTTCCCCGGCAAACGCTACGAGGACTGGGTCCTCGAAGACCCTGCCGGAAAGGGCGTCGAATCCGTCCGTCCAATCCGCGACGAAATCAAGGGCCGGGTTGAGGCGTTGATCACCTCGCTGGCTCCCGCAGCCGGAATTTAGGGGAGACAGCCATGACCGCTCTGGAAACCCTGCCCGTCGCGGTGATCGGCGCCGGGCCTGTCGGCTTGGCTGCCGCCGCACACTTGCTCGAACGGGGGCTGGAACCCCTGGTCCTGGAAGCGGGACCAGGCGTCGGTTCCGCCATCCGGGACTGGGGGCACATCCGGTTGTTCTCCACTTGGAAATACAACCTCGACCCGGCAGCCGTGCGCCTGCTTGAGGCCGCCGGCTGGGAGGCCCCGCGTCCCACCGCGCTCCCCTACGGCCATGAGATCGTGTCGCAGTACTTGGAGCCACTGGCCGCTACAGCCGAATTGCAGCACAGGATCCGGACCGGAGCACGGGTCATCGCAGTGACCCGCGACGGAATGGACAAGGGCCGCAGCCGGGGCAGGGAGGAAACCCCGTTCCTCCTGCAGGTGAAGCTCAACAGCGGCGAACTCACCGAAATCCGTGCGAGGGCCGTGATCGACGCCTCCGGGACATGGGATTCGCCCGCTCCGTTGGGATCTTCAGGCTGGGCTGTTCCCGGAGAGTCCGAGGCCCGGGCCACCGGAGTGGTCACTGCTCCCCTGCCCGATGTCACGGTTCCCGGGTTCGCAGGCCACCGTACCCTGGTGGTTGGTTCAGGCCACTCTGCCGCGAACATGGTCCTGGACTTGGCCCGGCTGAGCCGCACCAACCCACGCACGGAAGTCCTCTGGGCCATCCGCGCGGCTACCCCTGCCCGTGCGTACGGCGGCGGGAACGCCGACGAACTGCCCGCCCGCGGCCAGCTCGGCACCCGGCTGCGCACCGCCGTCGAGACCGGCTCCGTCCAGCTCCTGACCGGCTTCCGCACGGACCGCATCGAAACAGCCGACGACGGCGTGACCGTCCACTCGGCGGACGGGCGTGCACTTACCGTCCACCGGGTCATTGCGGCTACCGGCTTCCGCCCGGACCTCTCCATCCTGTCCGAGCTGCGACTGGACCTCGACCCAGCCGTTGACGCGCCAAAGGCCCTGGGCCCACTGATTGACCCCGACTTCCACAGCTGCGGCACCGTCCCTCCCCACGGAGCCAGAATCCTCGCCCAACCGGAGAAAGACTTCTACCTTGCCGGGATGAAGTCCTACGGACGAGCACCCACCTTCCTCATGGCCACCGGCTACGAGCAGGTACGGTCAATCGCTGCAGCGCTCGCCGGCGATACTGCCGCGGCGGACGCGCTGGAGCTCGAACTCCCCGAAACCGGCGTCTGCTCCACCAGCCTGCCAACTGACACCAGCGATGCTGCGGATGCCTGCTGCGGAAGCCCGGAACCCGTACCTGTGACCATCGGCTTCGCTACGGGACTCCAGCACGGACGCACCGGCGAACCGGCCATCCCTTGACCATGGAGTCGAGACTGTCGATCCGGCCCATGGTCCACGGCGACTGGCCCGCCGTGGCGGCCATCTGGAGCGACGGCATAGCCACCGGGCACGCGACGTTCGAACCCAACCCACCCAGCTGGGAGGAGTTCGACGCAAGCCGCCGCCCGGACCTGCGCCTCGTCGCCGAAGAAAGCGGTCTCGTGGTGGGCTGGGCCGCGGGCTCGGCCGTGTCCTCCCGGCCTGTGTACCGCGGAGTCATCGAGCACTCCATCTACATCGCGCAGGGCACCCATGGACGGGGCTACGGAGGCCAACTACTCTCGGTGTTCGTCCGGCACTGCGAAAGCGCGGGAGTTTGGACCATCCAATCCACCGTCTTCCCCGAAAACACCGCCTCCATCGTGCTGCATCAGCGGCACGGTTTCGCCGTCGTCGGGACCCGTAAGCGGATCGGATTTATGGGATACGGACCCGCCGCAGGAACCTGGCGGGACACCGTCTTGCTCGAACGCCGAAGCGGCACCTGAGGGGATCATTCTTCGGTCACATTCGGATTTGCGGAGCTATCGACTAAAAAATTCCGCATTCAAGGATCTACACTCGATCCATGGCCAAAATACGAGTCTCTGAAGCAGCGCGCTTCCTGGGCGTCAGCGACGACACCGTACGGCGATGGACCGAAAACGGAACGCTCACTCCCTTCAAGGACGGCTCGGGCCGTTTGGCAGTGGACGGACTCGAACTCGCACGCCTGGCACGCGAACAGGCGCAACTGCCCGACGACCCCACCCACATCGGCCGTTCCGCCCGCAACCGCTTCGTCGGACTCGTAACGGGAATTACGGCCGACAAGGTCATGGCGCAGGTGGAGCTTCAGTGCGGCCCCTTCCGGGTCGTATCCCTCATGAGCAGCGAAGCCGTCCGGGAACTCGGGCTGGAACTTGGCTCAGTGGCCACCGCCGTGGTCAAGGCCACCACAGTCATCATCGAAACGCCCCAAGGAAAGAGCATCATATGAGGATCGCCCCCAAGACCATCACCACCCTGGTGGCTGCAGGCGCGCTCGCCGCCGGTCTTGCAGGCTGCGGCGGCAACGCCACACCGGCCTCCAGCAGCACAGCTTCCGAAAGCACCAAGCCCTCCGGCACCGTGACCGTCTTCGCCGCAGCGTCGCTGAAGTCCACCTTCACCAAAATCGCCTCGGACTTCGAGGCCGCCAACCCGGGCACCAAGGTCACGTTGAACTTTGCCGGTTCCTCGGACCTGGTCACCCAGATCACCCAAGGCGCACCGGCCGATGTCTTCGCCTCCGCCGACACCAAGAACATGACCAAGCTCTCGGACGCGAAGCAGGTCGACGGATCTGCCACCAACTTCGCCACGAACGTTCTGGAAATCGCCGTCCCGCCGTCGAACCCCGCCAACATCGCAGGGTTCGCGGACCTCGCCAAGTCCGGCGTCAAAGTAGTCGTCTGTGCCCCCCAGGTCCCCTGCGGCTCAGCGACTGAGACCATCGAAAAGGCTACGGGCACTACGCTGACACCGGTCAGTGAAGAGTCCTCCGTCACCGATGTCCTGGGCAAGGTCACCACCCAGGAGGCCGACGCCGGCCTGGTCTACGTCACGGACGTCAAGACCGCTGGCGACAAGGTGAAGGGCATCCCGTTCCCCGAATCGGACAAGGCCGTCAACACCTACCCGATCGCAACGGTGGGGGCCAGCAGGAACAAGGACCTGGCCAAGGCCTTCATCGCAGCCGTGACCAGCGGCGAGGGCAGGAAGGTCCTCACCGACGCAGGCTTCGGCACCCCGTAGACTGCACGGATGCCATCACGCCGTAGAACCGGGTACACCGGCATACCACCGTGGATCTACGCCATCGCGGCAGCAGCGGGACTCTTCGTCCTGCTGCCGCTGGTGGCCATGGTGGCCAAGGTCAACTGGACCCAGTTCGTCCCACTCATCACCTCGGAGTCCTCGCTCACCGCGCTGGGCCTGAGCCTGCGTACGTCCGCCGCCAGCACCGCGTTGTGCATCGTTTTGGGGGTGCCGCTGGCGCTGGTACTCGCCCGGGGAAGCTTTCCGGGACAACGCCTGCTGCGGGCTTTTGTCTTGCTGCCGCTCGTCCTGCCGCCCGTGGTGGGTGGCATTGCGCTGCTCTACACGTTTGGCAGGCAGGGCCTCCTCGGAAAGACCCTGGAAGTGGGGGGAATCCAGATCGCTTTCTCCACCACTGCCGTGGTCCTCGCGCAGACTTTCGTGGCATTGCCCTTCCTGGTGGTCAGCCTCGAAGGGGCCCTGCGCACGGCGGGTACCAAATACGAGGCCGTGGCTGCTACGCTCGGTGCCCGTCCCACCACGGTGTTGCGTCGAGTGAGCATTCCGCTCGTCCTGCCCGGGCTCGCTTCGGGCGCAGTCCTGTCCTTCGCCCGCTGCCTTGGTGAATTCGGGGCCACCCTGACCTTCGCCGGCAGCCTGCAGGGAGTCACCCGAACGCTGCCCCTGGAGATTTACCTGCAGCGCGAAACCGACGCCGATGCCGCCGTCGCCCTCTCCCTCGTCCTCGTAGCGGTGGCTGTCGCCGTCGTCGGGCTTTCCTACCGCCGCTACCGCACCCAGCCCGTCAACGAGGCGGCCACGGCATGACGTTTACCTTGAACGCGGCCTTGAAGGCACGCAACTTTGAGGTCTCGCTGAACCTTGGGCCGGCTGAAACCGTGGCCGTCCTGGGTCCCAACGGTGCAGGAAAGTCCACGCTGCTCGGCATTACGTCCGGATTGCTCCGGCCTGACACGGGCTCCGCTGAGTTAGGCGGGAGGCCCCTGTTCACGCTCGACGGCGGAACTCACCTCTGGACGCCACCGCACCAGCGCGGCACAGCCCTCCTGGCCCAGGAGCCGTTGCTCTTTCCGCATTTGAGCGTCTTGGAGAACGTGGCGTTTGGGCCGCGCGCGTCGGGCGCCTCCCGGAAAGACGCACACGAGACGGCCCGGCATTGGCTGGCCGAAGTCGACGCCTCAGAGTTCGCCACTCGCCGTCCGGGCCAGCTCTCCGGCGGGCAGGCCCAGCGCGTCGCCATAGCCCGGGCGCTGGCAACCAACCCGGAATTGCTCCTCCTCGATGAACCGATGGCTGCCCTGGATATCCACGCGGCACCGCTGCTCCGGCGCCTGCTCAAGCGCGTGCTCGCAGGCCGCAAGGCAATCATCATCACGCACGACGTCCTGGACGCCCTCATGTTGGCGGACCGGGTGGTTGTGATCGAGGACGGCCACATCACTGAGCAGGGCCCTACCCGCGAAGTCCTTGAGCGGCCGCGCAGCCGGTTTGCCGCCGGGCTTTCCGGACTGAACCTGCTCACCGGAACCATCACTGATGAAGGCCTGACGTCGAATGAGGGCCTCAAGATCGCAGGCCACCTGGACGAGGCAGCCCTGCCCGGGAACCCGGGCGCAGCAGCCTTCCCACCGTCGGCCGTCTCGATCTACCCCACGGCCGAGCACGGCAGCCCCCGGAACTCTTTCAAGGTCACCATTACAGACCTGGAACCCCACGGCGACCTGATCCGTGTCCGGGCAGGCCACCTCGCCGCAGACGTCACACCGGCAGCATCCGCGGAACTCGGCCTGGCGCCAGGATCAGCGGCCTATTTCGTCATCAAGGCCACGGCGATCACGGTCTACCCGGCCTGACGCATCCGTTGACGGCTCGGCGGCCGAGGACGCCACCCTTCTCACGGAACGAACCTGTACCCCATTCCAGGCTCGGTGATCAGGTGGCGTGGATTGCCGGGCTCAGCTTCGAGCTTGCGGCGGAGCTGGGCCATGTAGACCCGGAGGTAGTTCCCTTCCTTGGCGTAGGAAGGTCCCCACACTTCGTTGAGGAGTTGCTGCTGGGTGATCAGCTTGTCCGGGTTACGGACCAGGATGTCCAAAATGTTCCACTCCGTGGGGGTCATCCTGATGTCCTGCCCTTCCCTGCTGACGCGCTTCTTGGCGAGGTCCACAGTAAACGCGCCCGTTTCAACAACAGGGAATTCAGGGCCGGTTTCGTTGCTGCGCCGCAGAATGGCGCGGAGCCTGGCCAGCAGCTCATCGAGGCCAAACGGCTTGGTGATGTAGTCGTCCGCGCCGGCATCGAGGGCCTCCACCTTGTCGTTGGAACCGTGCCGGGCGGAGAGCACCAGGATGGGTACGCTGCTCCACTGCCGAAGCCGCGTGATGACGGTGGTACCGTCGATGTCCGGCAAACCGAGGTCGAGAATGACGACGGCGACAGGCCGTTGGGCGGCCAAGTGCAGTGCGGACTCGCCATCGGCAGCAGTGGCCACGGTGTAGCCGTGGGCTTTGAGGGTGATGCCGAGGGCCCGCAACAGGTGCGGGTCGTCATCCACTACCAGAACGTTGTTCACTGCAGCCCTTCCTTGGCCGGCAACGGCGGAGTGTGGTGTCGGTGGAGCAGCACGGATTGGGCCTCCATGGGAGCCTGGCCGGTGGGATGGACGAACAACGAGCCGGTTGAGAGTGGCAGCCGGAGCACCATGGTCAAGCCACCGCCCGGGGTTTCCTCGGCAGTGAGTGTTCCAGCCATGGCTTCGATAAACCCCTTGGCTACGGCCAGGCCAAGGCCAACGCCGGTGGCCGCGGGTACATCATCCAATCGTTGGAAAGGTTGGAACATCTGCAGGACGTTGGCCGCCGGTACACCCTGCCCGTGGTCGATGATGCGCAGTTCCCCGGCCGGGCGCCCGTCCAGTGCCACGGTGCTCAGTCCCCCGGCCGCGCCCACCACCACTATGTCCGTGTTGGGCGCGTATTTGACGGCGTTTTCCACGATGTTGGCGATCACCCGTTCCAGCATCCCGGCGTCCGCTTCCACCTCCGGCATATTGGCGGGAAGGTCCACCCGCACCGCACCTTCGGGGACCCCGTGGAGGGACGTTGGTATCACTTCGGACCAGCGCACGGGCTTCAGCAGCGGGGTTACGGAGTCGGAGGTTATCCGGGACATGTCCAGCAGGTTTCCCACCAGGACGTCCAGTCGGTCCGAGCATTCGTCGATGGTGGCCAGCAGGTCCTGCTCTTCGTCCTTGGTGTAATTGACGCCGGGTTGCCGCAGTCCACCCACGGCGAGCTTGATTCCGGCCAAGGGAGTGCGGAGGTCATGGGAAACCGCCCGGAGGATGGATGTGCGCATGCTGTTGCTTTCGGCCAGGCGCACCACTTCCCGGCGGCTGGCGGCCAACTGGCGGCGTTCCAACAAGGCGGCAAGATGCGCCCCGAAAGCGCCAAGGAGGCGCCTGTCGCTCGCGGGCAAGGCCCGGCCCGTGAGGACCAGCCGGGTGTCGGCGTCGATCTGTTCCACGGTCTCCACCGAATCCGCCGCAGGAGAGACCGCCGGGAAGCCGGAAAGGGAGGGCCCGGGAGAACCCGCCGCGGCTTCCCCAGGCCCGGATTCCGCTGCCGCGATGAGGCGCCACCGTTGGGGTTCGGCACCTTCGCCGGCGGCGTTGGGGTCTGCGGCCGACGTGTACAGCGCCGCCCGCCGAACCTGGAACACCGCCGTCGCTTGTTCCAGGAGTCCTTGGACGGGATCGTCGGCCGTCGAGGCGCCGCGGGTCAGGTCGCCCAATGTCTCAGCTTCTGCCCGGGCGCGCGAGGCTTCCTTGGACCGGCGTGCCGAACGGTCCACCACTACGGCCACGGCGGTGGACACCCCGGCGAAGACCAGCAGGGCCAGCAGGTTTTGGGGATCGCTGATGGTCAGGGTTCCCAACGGAGGAACGGAGAAGTAGTTCAGGAGCAAGCTGCTCCACAGCGCACCGAGCAGTGCCGGCCAGAGCCCGCCAACCAACGCCACCACCACGGAACCGGTGAGCTGGATCAGTGCGGCGGTGGCGATGTTGTGCGTGGGACTGGCCGCCAGCAGCACCTGCACCAGCACCGGCAACACCACGGCCAAGGCGAATCCGATGCCAACCCGGATCCGGCCGAGATCCCCTTGACGCGGGCGTTCCCGGCCCCGGCCCCCGAGGGGATGCGAAACCATGTGGACATCGATGTCGCCCGACTCGCGGACCACCTTGTTGCCCACTCCGCCAAACAAACGCCCCGGCAGCGACTTCCGCCGCGAAACCCCCACCACGATCTGTGTGGCGTTGACGCTGCGGGCAAAATCCAGCAAGGCCGTGGCCGGGTCCTCCCCCGTCACAGTGTGGTAGCTGCCTCCCAGGTCCTTGACGAGGGTGCGTTGTGTTCGCAGGTCCTTGGGAGACTCCGTGGCCAGGCCGTCCGAGGCCCGGACGTGAACGGCCAGGAGGTCCCCGCCGTTCACCCGCTTGAGGATGCGGGCCGCCCGCCGGATCAGGACCTCGCCCTCGGGTCCGCCGGTGAGCCCCACTACGATCCGTTCCCTGGCCGGCCAGCTTGCCTCGATGCGGTTCTCGGCCCGGTAGCGTGCCAGGCCTTCGTCCACCCTGTCCGCCAGCCATAGAAGTGCCAGCTCGCGCAACGCCGTCAGGTTGCCCAGGCGGAAGTAGTTGGACAGGGCGGCATCGATCTTGTCCGCCGCATAGATCCGTCCGTCGCCCAGCCGCTGCCGGAGCAGCTCCGGCGAAATGTCCACCAGATGGATCTGGGAGGCTTTCCGGACCACGTCATCAGGCACGGTTTCGGCCTGCTTCACCTCGGTGATCGCGGTGACCACGTCTCCCAGGGATGCCAGGTGCTGGACATTGACGGTGGACAGGACGTCTATGCCTGCGTCGAGCAGTTGCTCCACGTCCTGCCACCGCTTCGGGTTCCGGCTCCCGGGCACGTTCGAATGGGCGTACTCATCCACGACGGCGGTTTGCGGCTTGCGTGCCAGGACGGCGTCGACGTCGAGCTCCTCGAAGGAGGTTCCCCGGTAATCCATGGCCCTGGGCGGAATGACTTCCAGTCCATCCAGCAAGGCGCGTGTTTCCAACCTGCCGTGATCCATGGCGAAAGCCACCACCACGTCCTCGCCGCGGCCTTTCAGGCGGTGGGCTTCCTCAAGCATGGCGTAGGTCTTCCCGACGCCCGGGGCGGCCCCCAGGAAAATGCGCAGCGTACCCCTTGCCATGACGTCATTCTTTCACTCGTTGGATCATCAGTTACTTGCCTTCGGCCGCCGCGGCAACATCGAGGTTCAACGTGGTGACGTTGACGCTTGGCTGGCCCAGGAAGGCCACCACCCCGGAACTCGTGCGCGCCTCAACCATGGACCGTACGGCGTCCTCGGGCAGCCCGTGGGCCTGGGCCACCCGCGGGACCTGCATCATGGCGTAGTCCATGGAGATCTCCGGGTCGAGGCCCGATCCCGACGCCGTCACGGCGTCGGCCGGAACCTGGGCGGGTGCCACGCCTTCGGACGCAGCCACGGCGTTCCTGTTGGCAGTAACGGCATCCTGCAGCTTCGTCTCGTTCGGGCCAAGGTTGCTGGCGGAGGAACCCGCAGGGTCCCACTTGGCCGCTGACGGCCGGGCATGGAACCAGGCCGGATCCTGCACGCCGTCCGTCGTGGCGGCCACCTGCGCCAGCAGCGCCGAGGCAGCCGGACGGCCACCGGCGTCGTGAATGACCGAACCGTTTGCCTGGGATGGGGCCACCAGCTGGCCCGCCCCGAACACGGCGAGCGGGTAGGCGACGCCGAGCACAACGGTGGCCAACACCAGGAACCGCAGGGCGGTGGCTGCCTGCCGAAAGTAACCAGTTAGCGTATTCATAGGGGGCCTCCTAAGCCATACCGGGGATCAGGGCGATGAGCATGTCGATGAGTTTGATGCCGATGAACGGTGCCACCAGGCCGCCCAGTCCATAGACCAGGAGGTTCCTGCCCAGCGCCTGGCTCGCCGAAACAGCCCGGTACTTGACGCCACGCAAGGCCAGCGGGACCAGGGCCACGATGATCAGCGCGTTGAAGATGACCGCGGAAAGAATGGCCGAGGACGGCGTGGCCAGACCCATAATGTTGAGCAGGCCCAGTCCCGGGAACGCTGCCGTGAAGAGGGCCGGGACAATCGCGAAGTACTTGGCAACATCGTTGGCCACGGAGAAGGTGGTGAGGGCTCCGCGGGTGATCAGCAATTGTTTGCCGATGCCCACGATGTTGATGAGCTTGGTGGGATCCGAATCCAGGTCCACCATGTTCGCCGCCTCCTTGGCCGCGGGCGTTCCGGAGTTCATGGCAACCCCTACGTCGGCCGCGGCGAGCGCCGGGGCGTCGTTGGTTCCGTCGCCGGTCATGGCCACCAGGCGCCCATGTTCCTGTTCGCGGCGGATGACCTCGAGTTTGTCTTCGGGAGTGGCTTCGGCAACGAAGTCGTCCACGCCTGCTTCGGCGGCAATGGCTGCGGCGGTCACGGGATTATCGCCGGTGATCATGACCGTGCGGATCCCCATCTTCCGCAGTTCAGCAAAGCGGGCCGTCATCCCGGGCTTGACCACATCCGCAAGGTGGACGGTTCCCAGGACCCGGGCTCCGCCGTCGTGGTTCCTCTCGGCGACCAGCAGCGGGGTCCCGCCGCTGGCTGAGATGCGGCGCACTGCCTCATCAACGTCAGCGGGAACGGCGCCGCCGGCCTCAGTCACGAAAGCAGCAACCGCGGCGGAAGCACCTTTCCGGAGCATCCGCCCGCCTGTATCAAGGCCGCTCATGCGGGTGCTGGCACTGAATTGCACCACCTCGAGCGCGCTGTCCGCGGCCTGGAGTTCTTCCAGCCCCGGGCCGTTGCTTCCGCGCCCGTCAGCCAGTTCCACAATGGACCGCCCCTCCGGCGTCTCATCCGCGAGGCTGGACAGCCGGGCAGCTTCCACCAGGTCTTCCTTGCCAACGTTCGACGCCGGGTGGAACTCCACTGCGCGACGGTTGCCGAACGTAATGGTCCCGGTCTTGTCCAGCAGTAGTGCGGTGATGTCACCGGCCGTCTCGACAGCCCGTCCTGACGTTGCCAGCACATTGTGCTGGACGAGCCTGTCCATGCCAGCAATGCCGATGGCCGGGACCAACGCGCCAATGGTGGTGGGGATGAGGCACACCAGCAACGCTGTGAGCACAATGGGCGACGGCGTGGCCCCGGCGAGCGAGGCGAACGGGGCAAGGCTCATGGTCACGATGAGGAAAACCACTGTCAGGGAGACCAGGAGAACGTGGAGGGCGATCTCGTTGGGTGTCTTCTGCCGGACGGCACCCTCCACCAGTTTGATCATGCGGTCAATGAAGGTTTCGCCGGGATCGGCGGAGATCCGGACCACGATCCGATCGGAAAGGACCCGCGTTCCACCGGTCACCGAGGACCGGTCGCCGCCGGACTCCCGGATCACCGGGGCCGACTCGCCCGTAATGGTGGATTCGTCCACGCTCGCCAGGCCCTCGATGATCTCCCCGTCCGAGGGGATGACGTCGCCGGCCTCGCACACAACGGTGTCGTTGAGCCGCAGTTCGGTTCCCGGAACTTCCCTGATGGTGCCGTCCGCTGAACGGACCTTGGCCATGACGCCTTCCCGGCTGGCGCGCAAGCTGTCCGCCTGGGCCTTCCCGCGTCCTTCGGCGATGGCCTCGGATAAGGTGCCAAAGAGCACGGTCAGCCACAACCACAGCGTGACGGCGATACTGAAGACCGCCGGCCGGACCACGCAGATCAACGTGCAGAGGGCAGCACCCACCCACACGGTGAACATGACCGGTGAATGCAGCATCTGGCGCGGGGCCAGTTTCCGGAAAGCTACGGGTAGGGCCTCGCGTACTGCCGTGAACGTGAGCCTGGCAGGGGCTTTGGTGTGGTGCTTGTGTTCGCCGGGAGTTCCCAGCGGGTTGCCGTCGGCAAGGGTTGCCGTGGCGGCTTCCGTCAATGACTTGGTCATGCGACGAGTCCTTCTGCGAGGGGGCCCAGGGCCAGGGCCGGGAAATAGCTGAGCGCGGTGAGGATAACGGTGACTGCCATCAGGAGGGATCCGAACAGCGGACCGTGCGTTGGTACGGTTCCCGACGAGGCGGGCACGTGTTGTTGCCGCGCCAAGGAACCGGCGAGCGCCAGGACCAAGGCGATGGGCAGGAAACGTCCGAACAACATGGCCAGGCCCAGCATGGTGGACAGGTAAGGGCCGGAGCTGGTGATGCCACCGAACGCGGAGCCGTTGTTGTTGGCGCCGGACGTGAAGGCGTACAGGACTTCGCTGAATTGGTGTGGGCCCGAGGCGGGGGCGTTGGCGATGATTCCGGGCAAAAGGACGGTGATTCCGGCAAGGACCAGGACCAGCGTGGGCGTGACGAGGATGTAGAGGGCCGCCAGCTTCATTTCGCGTGGGCCGATCTTCTTGCCCTGGAATTCGGGCGTCCGGCCCACCATGAGTCCGGCGATGAAGACGGCGATGATGGCCAGCATGAGCATGCCGTACAGTCCCGAGCCCGTGCCGCCGGGGGCTACCTCGCCGAGCATCATGTTGACCATGGCCGCACCTCCAGCGAGGGGTGGCAGAGAATCGTGGGCGACGTTTACCGCGCCCGTTGACGTCAGGGTGGTGGAGGCAGCGAACAAAGCGCTCGACGCCGGTCCGAGACGCTGTTCGAAGCCCTCGCCCAGGCCGCCGGCAGCCGCCGTCGCGGTCCCTTGCCCGGAAGCAACCGCAGCCCCCATGAGGAGCGTGGAACCCAGCCACAGGGTGCCCATGACGCCCGCAACGGTGAATCCCTGGCGCTGGTCGCCCACCATCCGTCCATACGTGTAAGGCAGGGCCGAAGGAATCAGCAGGATCAGGAACACCTGGAAGAGGCTGGTGAAGGCGTTCGGGTTTTCGAAGGGGTGGGCTGAGTTGGCATTGAAATAGCCGCCGCCGTTGGTTCCCAGGACTTTGATGGCCTCCTGCGAAGCTACAGGACCTCCGGGGATTGTTTGGCTGACGCCCATGGCCGCGTTGTTGACATCGGTGGACCAGAAGTTTTGCACCACGCCGCCAAGCACCAGCACCACCGCACCGATGGTTGCCAGCGGCAGGAGGAGCCGGAAAGTGGTCCGGGCCAAATCCACCCAGAAGTTGCCGAGTTTGTCCGTGCGGGTACGGGTGATGCCACGGATGAGTGCGGCAACCACAACAATGCCCACGGCCGCGGACAAGAAGTTTTGTACCGCCAGGAGGCACATCTGGACGAAGATGCCCACCGTGGTTTCGGGTACGTAGGTCTGCCAGTTGGTGTTCGTCACGAAGGAAATCGCGGTATTCATGGCCACCCATGGATCCACGGGGGCTGCGGGCCCCGTTCCCGGGATGATGCCCTGGAACCGCTGCAAGAGGAACACCAGCAGGATGGACACGGCCGAGAACACCAGGACGCTGCGCAAGTACACAGACCATCCCTGCTCGGCGGTGCGGTCAACTCCGGCCAGGCGATAGAAAATTTTCTCTGCGCGCGAGGACGTGGTCCCGGCGAGCACGCGTTCAATGTAGATGCCAAGGGGCTTATGCAGCAGGACCAGGACCACCAACAAAACGGCAACCTCGGTAAGGAAGGCAAGGGTATTGAAGATCACCCAGGATCACCACTTTTCCGGATTGACCAAGACGGCCACGAGGTAGCCCAGGAGCGCCAGTCCGGCCACGAGCAGGCCGATCCAGATCACAGCGTCGATGGTCACCGGCCACTCACCGGCCCGTCTTTGTCGATCATCCGGCCCAATAAATGGGCAACCCACATCACGATTCCCATGGACACCACGAGAATCCCCACAACAGCCAGCTCGGCCACTGGAACGTCCTTTCATCAGGTCCCGTTAGCGGGACAGATGAAAGTCAACTCCTCCAAAACCAGCCGGAAGCCGTTCCTAACGGTTCCTTAACGCGGCAGGGACGGATCTTGACGCGTTCTTAACGCCCAGCACCCAACTGGGTCGCAGTTGAGGTCGTTCCCAGGGCTGGGAACGACCTTAACTGCGACCCAGTTGGGTATGCGTGGCTACTTCTTGTGGACCAGGTAGATGGCGCCGGTGGTGACGTCTTCTTCGAGGGCTTCGAGCGTGCGGCCGCGGGTTTCCGGGACCTGCGTGTAGATGAAGATCAACGCCAGGATTCCCACCCCGCCGAACAGGAAGAACGTGCCGGTGATGCCCACCCCGGCCACGAGCGTGGGGAAGAAGAGACCCAGGAGGGCGTTGGCGATCCAGAGGCAGAACACCGAGAGGCCAATGGCGAAGCCACGGACATGCAGCGGGAAGATCTCGGACAGCATCACCCAGACGGCGATGTTGAGGAAGGTCTGCATGGAGCCCACGAAGGCCACCACCAGGAACAGGATCACGAACGGACGGGCAGCATTGCCAACCGGCAGGACGATGGAGGCGATGCCAATGAGGAAGTGGCAGACGGTGGTCAGGGTGAAGCCGAGGAGCAGCGTGGTGCGGCGGTTGACGCGCTGCATCAACGTCAGTGCGATAACACCACCGACGACGGCGATCACACCGGGTGCGATGTTGGCGATCAGGGCAGCGCTGGAATCGAAACCGGCTTCCACCAGGACGGACTGGCCGTAGTACATGATCGAGTTGATGCCCGTCAGCTGTTGGGCAACGCCCAGGCCGATGCCCACCAGGATGATGCGGAGGATCCACTTGTCCTTGAGGGCCGCCCAGGAGGTTGCCTTGGAGGCCTTCTCTTCGTCCGCGAGGTGCTTGACGTCGGCCATCTCGGCTTCTGCGCGTTCCTCAGAGCGGATGGTCTTCAGGACAGCCAGCGCCTCGCGGGTGCGGCCTTTGGAGATGAGCCAACGCGGCGATTCGGGCATCCGGAGCATGCCGAAGAACAAGGCGATGGCCGGCAGGGCTGCGACGGCGAGCATGATGCGCCACACTCCGCCGAATTCACCCCAGATGTTGCCGATGATGGCGTTGACCACGAAGGCGGCGAGTTGGCCGATGACGATCATGAGTTCGTTGCGTCCGGCCAGGGATCCACGGATTTCGTAGGGCGCAAGTTCTGCCAGGAAGACCGGCACAACGGTTGAGGCGCCGCCCACGGCCAGGCCCAGGATGACCCGGCCCAGCACCATGACTTCGAAGCTTGGCGCGAAGACGCAGGCAATGGTTCCGACGAAGAAAAGCGTTGCCAGGAGGATGATGGTCTTCCGGCGCCCCCACCCGTCGGAAAGCCTGCCTCCGGCCACAGCGCCGGCCGCGGCGCCAAACAGCAGCGAACTGGTGACGACTCCTTCCGTCAGGGGCGTCAGGGCGAGATCGACCGTCATTGGCCGGAGTGCCCCATTGATCACACCTGTGTCGTAACCAAAGAGGAGGCCGCCGAACGTGGCGACCAGAGCTACCAGGCCCAGCCGCTTGCGGTGCGGGCCGTTGGTCAACGGGGGCAGGGCCGCGTTATGGGCACTCTCCCGTTGAGTTTGCGTAGCAGACATCAGGACTCCTTTGTCAGTGTGTTGCGGGTCATACTCTCCCGCTCTGACACAAGACTAACGCGCGAAAGACTTAAATGTAAGGTCAAACTAACAAATGACCTTAATTGTTCGGTTTGTCTTCATGGCAGGATGATCCCCATGGCATCCGAGAACCAGCCGCGCCGGGCTGCGACGCAGAGCGACGTTGCACGCGAAGTCGGCGTGTCCCGCACCCTCGTGTCCTTCGCCTTCCGCGGAGCGCCAGGGGTCAGCGGCGAAACAAAGGAAGCGATCTTCGAAGCCGCGCGGCGTCTCGGATACCGGCCCAATGCCGTAGCCGCCGACCTGGCACGGAAGCACCGTTCCGCCGTCGGGCTTTACCTCATGGACATCCGCAACGAGATCTACGCCGATATCCTCAGTGGCGTCAGGACAGCCTTGGCACAGCAACACAACAGGTTGATCCTCAGCGTTTCCCGGTCTGCCGACGGCGAGGACCGCGGGGCGCTGGAGTCGCTGATCGAGGCCCGGGTGGGCATCATCATCGCCGCGACTCTCCTGGACCCGGATCATGACGTCCACGAGATGGCGCGGAGCGTACCGCTGGTGAGCGTGACGCGACCGGTGGAGGGCGTGGACAGCGTCTATTCCGACGATGCGTATGGCGCCCGCGCGGCCACCGAGCACCTCCTGGGCCTTGGGCACACGCGGATCACCCACTTGGCAGGACTTGCCTACGACGGCCATCTGGTGCGTCGACGCGCCTACGAGCAAACCATGCGGGACGCCGGCCTGGTCCCGCAGACGGTATGCGCGGACGACTTCACCCAGGACTCCGGAGAACGCGCCGCAGCCCGGATCCTGGACCAGACGGACCGGCCGACGGCACTTTTTTGCCACAACGACCAATTGGCACTCGGAGCGCGGGAAGCCGCCTACGCCAGGGGTATCTCCATTCCCGGGGACCTCTCGCTGATCGGCTACGACAACTCCCGCACCGCGCGGCTGCACGGGATCGACCTGACCTCGGTGGACCTGCACGCCGTCAAGCTTGGAGAGGCCGCCGGCGAGGTTGCCCTGCAGCGACTCGCCAACCCGGACGGGCCTCCCGCGGACCGCAGGTTCATGCCACAACTGGTGGTGCGACGCTCGACAGCCCGGCCCCCTCAAATGTGATGAAGGCACGTGGTGGCCACGCCCCAAATGGTCAGCTCGGACAACGCTCCCACCCGGATGTCCGGAAACTTCGGATTGTCAGCCTGGAGCACCACCCCGGACTTCGTGACGCGGAGCCTCTTGATGGTCAACTCGCCATCAAGGACAGCCACGACGACGGACCCGTCCTTCGGCTCCAGCGCGCGGTTGACGATCAACTCGTCGCCGTCACTGATACCCGCACCCTCCATGGACTGGCCGGTCACGCGCACGACGAACGTGCTGGTGACGTCCTTGATGAGGTGCTCATTGAGGTCGATCCGACCGTCGAAGTAGTCCTGCGCGGGCGAAGGAAACCCAGCTGCCACTGGGACCGGAGCCAACAGGACCGACAAAAGCGAAAAGCCCGCATCTAGCACACGGGGGCCGACTATCACGCCCACAACACACCTTTATTCGAATATATGTTCGATACTTAAGTGTACAGCGGGTGGCGGACATTGTGCGCTTCGGCCGGACCGAGCTCGAGGGCGCGGCAACGCTGCATGTACACCGGGAAGCTCCGTGTGTGTCAGGCTGTTGTGTGACAGGTTGCTGTCGCATCAGTTTGATGCATCGGCGGGGAAAGGTCCGTCATGGATTTTGTTATCCCTGCCC
>NZ_JBIVGD010000015.1:0-140464 GCF_044748465.1 Paenarthrobacter sp. NPDC089988 | reverse complement strand
TGGGGCCACATATAACCGTCACCGAAACCCGGCGAGTCACAAAATGGGGCCAGAAATAACCGTCCTACCGGGGCCATCCAAACCTGTCACAGCCACCTCGCCGTGGCGCTGGTGACGGGGCGCACCGCTGACCGCAATCGGACTGACGGCCAGGAAGCGTCAACGCACGACGCCGGGTGGCCGGCTTGCGCGGCTGGGCACTAGTCCCGCACATCCGGCGAGGTTGCATAGTTCCCACTAGGACACCAGGGCGTTTGCGTCAAAGCCGGCTCCATATGCAGGAATGCTGACCTGAGCTCTTGCTCGAATCCCAAGTCGGCGTCAGATGATAGTCCTCGGACCAATTCCGAGGCAGTCGGGCACCGATGGTAGGGTTCTGCGGTGACTACCGCCCCCGCCGAGACCGCTCGAATCCGTAAGTTCCTGGGAGATGACATACCCCAGTACAGTCACGGTGACCTCATCGATTTTCTGGGCGCGAACCCGGAAGACGGCTACCACAGCATTGGGTACAACGGCCTGCCGGTGGATCTACGAGTGCAGCATCGGGGTTTCGACACCACTATCATCTTCTTCCATGGCGCCGTCTCGCCGAAGCATTCATATCCGGTAATGAGTGGCGGCGGAGTGTCTGCGGCCGCGAAAGCCAACCGGATTTTTGTCTCAGATCCCAGCTTGGCCCTCTCAGGCTCGCTCAACCTTGGATGGTTCCTCGGGAACCAGCAGCAGCCTGAGCTCCAGTCGGTAATCGAGGAGTCCATCCGACACATCACCAATGCGTGGGGCAAACAGAGACTTGTATTCTTTGGATCATCAGGTGGCGGCTATGCCTCTCTCCACTTCGCCAGCCGCTTCCCCGGCTCGCTGGCACTGGTTGCCAATCCGCAGACCGTCGTCGCGAATTACCACGCTTCAGCTGTTGAGCGATTCGTGAAAGTCTGTTTTGGCAGTGGCCAGCGCATCAGCGAGCTCCCAGCCCACATTGTCAAGGACGTCACGCAAACCTATGCCAAGCCACTCGCCACTCATGTTGCTTACATGCAGAACATCAACGACGCCTCTCATATCGCCCGTCATATGAGGCCGTTCCTTCGAGCGCTCCATCCGGCCAATTCGCTGACGCTGCTCCCTGGCGATTGGGGTCCAGGCCACACGCCCCCGTCAAAGGACGTTTTTGCAAAGGCCATCACAGCGGTCTCGGCCCTACCCTGGGACGAAGCGCTGGGTTCCCTCGGCTTTGTTCCTCCCGCAGACTGCGAACCTTTCCGGCTTTAGTATTTGAGCGCCTACCGCCTCTGATTCGACCGCCACAGTTTTCAGTAAGTGTTGCTATATCGGTAATACACGGACCTCAGGAGACCTGCTCCCACGGATCGGCCTGCAGACGGCTTCCGTCACCTTGTTCTTACCGTCTACTCCAGGCAGGGTCGTACTTGAACTTAACAAAAGTGTTCAGGAGCAATTTCGCATTCAGCGGGCATGAATCATCGGCCCCCATGAGTTCTCCCTCCCGGCTTCGGCCCTTACAGGCTGCCTGACCCTCCCGCCCGCAAGCGTTTGCGTCGCCCAGCGCACTTCTACACAAGGCCCATACTTGCAAACCCCGGGCTGACCGTCTTGGTTCCCGGGCGCAGACCCGATCGGCACACCGGCTGTCTACGAAGCCGCCACAAAGGCATGACAAGTATCAGCCTGATTCTGGCGACTCACAGGACCACCGATTCAGCACGTCTGCCGGGGAATCCGCAATCTCTACCTTCCATGCCAAGCCCGGAAGGCCTCTTGACAACACAGTGGCAGCCATAAATGAAGGCTATTCCTTTTGTCGTACCTAGTTAGCGAATATTGCAAATGGACGGCCTATACGACAATTACAGTCACGTTACAAGTCAAGTTGATTGAAACGTTCGAGGTCCGGATAACCTCTCCGCATGGGGCCACTTCAGAGCGCTGAGCGAAGCGCTAACATCACAACTTCAGAACACACCGCAGGTTCATCTGACCTTTCCGGGTGTCAGGCTGACAGCCTCGAACAGCCGATCGCGCCGAACAGTACCAGCAGGCCACCAGCACGTTCCGTCGTTGAACTTGACACGGGTGTTGCTGAGCGCCAGTCGATCGGATCAATGTATGCGAAGCCGAAGGAACTGGATTCAGTTGTCTTAGAACTCCTGAACGGCAAAGTCGAACTACGCCCGCACTCGACTTGGCAGGGTGACTACACGAATTGGAATGCTGACCCGTTCTTTGACAGGAACTGGCGTTTCCAACACCACACGCTTCGCTGGCTGAACCCTCTTAGATGGGCAGCCCTTGCGGGCGACGAAGAAGCACGGGCTGAGTGGCTGCGCATTGCCAAGTCTTGGGGCGAGACCAATATTCCCGCCGACCGAGCCGTTTCGGCCTTCGCATGGATGGACATGGCAGACGGCAACCGTGCTCTTCAGCTCAGCCTGGGAGCGCCACTCGCAGCGGCTTCGGACCAATGGTTTGTCGAGCTCCTTGAGTACCACCGCGATTGGCTCATGGATCCCGCGCACATAGTTGGAAAGAACCACGGCCTTCATCAACACATCGGGCTACTTGTTGTGGCGGCCACGCTGCGGGACGCTACCGGAGTGGAGACGGCAGTTTCCAGGCTTAGAGACCAGTTCATTACGGCCTTCGACGCTCAGGGTGGCAATGATGAAGGCTCAGCCCCTTATCACCAGTTGAACCTCGTTTGGTGGAAGTTGGCATGGGATAGAGCTATGAGGGAAGGCGTTACCCCTCCGGCGGATGTCTCAGAACGTCTCGAAGCTGCGGCGAGGGCCTTGGCACACATTGCATTGCCGGACGGGCAAATCCCACAGATCGGCGACGGAGGACGGTTAAGCGTTGCTCGAGGCCAATCAGAGGCACTGGACTTCCTGGCATCCTCGGGGGCCATCGGCACTGCGCCCACGGAAACCACGTTGATCCTCGACCGGGGCTATGTGCTATCCAGAAGCGGCTGGGGTGAAGAGCGTCCGTTGGCAGAGGAGTCACATACACTTGTCCGCCACGGAAAGAACCTCCAGTCACACTCCCACGCCGATCGCGGTAGCGTGCATGTATACGCAGCAGGACAACGGTGGTTGGTTGACTCCGGATTCCACAGCTATCAGAAGGACTCGTCCGAACGACTGCATTTGGGATCGCGAGATGCCCATAACGTTGCCTCTATTACAGGACTCGAATACGACCATAAGGCCAAGGTTGAACTCGTTCGGGATAACACCACGTCCCGTTACCATGATTTTACATTCGCCGATCATGGCTATGGTTCGAAGACCCTCACACGCCGCGTCCTCTACTTTGTTGACGCCAACTGCTGGGTCATTGCCGATCATGCAGTTTCCGAGACGCCTATCCGCATAGATCAGCGCTGGCACGTGGAGCCGGAAACCTCCGCGCAAGCCTCCGACAACGGATTCCTTCTGAGTGCCGGACGTAAGGAATTCGGGATGCACTGGGTTGGAGATCTGCCAGCCACGCTCTCCAACCTGCCCGCTACCGAGCAATCGCTCATGGGTTGGATAGGTACGGCGTGGCGGACTCTTTCACCCGGGACGTTGTTGACTGCTGAATCATTTGAGTCGACTCAGCCACGCTTGGTTACGGTTTTCGGACCCCACGGCCCAACACACCTCAGCCTCGTGGATGCTCGGGTCGAAAGTACGGACAAGATTTTTGTCCACGTGGCCCGAGGAACTTGGCACTGGGAAATCACGATTGACGAGGACTCGGTGCCATCCGTGAACATCCATGAATACAGCGAGTCCCAGTGCCCCACATGCGAATCCATGCTCTGGCTTTGCGAATGCACTGGCTATGAAGAACCTGACATGGAGAGTGTCCTGATCGCTGGACGCATATGCTGCGTCGTATGTGGCGTCAATACAGCTTCCGCGCCGTGCCAGCACCACCAGCCTCGAGCTTGGGCGGAGAACGCGGCTGGGGACCCGCCGTCGCAGTAACAGGGAATCAATCGGCGGCCCCCATTGAACAGACGCCTAGGCGCTTGGGATTGCGATGGCGGCGGGTGTCTTAGGTGACTTGCTGAGACTACCTGGAGTCCAACTATGGTTCCTCGCGGCGCACGTGATCTCCCAGGAGTTGCGCGGGCGATCGCTTAGTTCCACGTGACTGCACCGTAGTGTCGCCGTCCCAGCGGCGGCGCCTCAGTCGTCGGTGTCTTGCGGCCGGGACTGAGGCACAACCCGTGGGGCCCTTATTCGAACCCGCTGTGCTAAATAGATACCGTGTTTGTATGGGGCCTGCAATAGCAGCTTGGCTCTTCTCGTTTGACGGGCCTTCGACGGATTCGCGCGCTGGACGCTCCTGGCGCGAGCGTCGCCCTCAACGCGAATCTGTTCTATTACACATGGTGGCGCATATGCGGTGGCAGGCTCACCAACCAGAGTCCGCCGATGTTCCCGTTGATTCTCGGGGGTGAGGCAGACGTTCCTCGTGACAGCTGTGCATCCGTGGCCGGAGCGCTTGTGCAGCGGGGAGCTACTTGTGCTTATTGACATCGAAGCGCTCGAGCGTGAGCCGGTCATCCTGGTAAGGCGCCAACTCGGGCCAGCGGGAAGGGTATTGCTTCCAGCGATCATGGTAGTAACGCAGAACGTCGCTGCCTGTCTGCGCGACGATTTTAGCCAAAGTATCAACGTGGATGAAGTGGTACTGATTAACCTGTCTACCGGCAATCTTCTTGACGAAATTCGTGGGATGCGAAATCATTTCTGCCGCGGTCCACGGAAGCTCCAACTCGATGAGGGATTCCCCTTCCTTCACGGCAAACTCTCGAAGCACTTGGTACGAGCGGACACGGGGGACAGTCGCGAGAGGGTTGTACTCCGCGTCACCCAGGGAAACCGTCAGCTGTGCATTTTCCGGCGCATATACCCTAAGCACGACCCTGTTCGGTGCTGGCCAGGAGAACCGGCTCAAGGAGAGCTTAAGCACCTCCACCCGTCCGGGGCTGACAGTAACGTGTCCGTCTTTAAGGACTTCCCCTGCTGGATCCCCTCCCACATTTGCCTCGAACGTACCGGTTCCTGGAATTTCGACCCTGCAATCGCGGATCTCCACGCTGGCGCCCGCTGCGACCAACCGCAACATCGCATGACCTTCAAGTTTGTACCGCGACGTCGCCAGTTCGGGAACATCGTAGAGCGATATCACACTCTCAATACCGCGGACAGATCTGGAAAAAATATCCCACACAAATTCGTCGCCGCTGGTAGTGGCAAGGTCTTTGATAATGCAGGTTGCGGTGGTCCACCCGTTAAGCGTGCAATCCGGAAACAGGGCCGGGTACTCCTCTATGATCAGTCCACCATCGCTGGTAGTCCGCGCCACTCCCCCCTTTTCAACGGGAATTGTCAGACTGGAGAGGATGCCGGACAACGGCTCACGGAATCGCTCGGTACCCGGCTTTGTCAGCAGCTTCGTAAAGACATCGATATAGCGTGACTGGGTTAAGCCGCTGTACCAGGTGCCCTTCTTGCTCGAAACCTTTGCTTTTTCTTCGCTGTACATGAAGACCAAGCCGTCGTGAAAGGATTCCATGTGGTCCAGGGCGGCGTCAGCAACTCTGCAGGCGGCATCGAGGTATCCTGGATCTTTTGTCCGCCGATACTGAATAAGATAATCAGCAATGACGTAGGGTCCGTATATTGGGTGGGCGAACAATGTACCGTCAGTTCGCCTGCCGGGATACCCATTCGGCAGAAATTCCAAGCGGTAGTAGTCCCAGACCGATTTCCGCTCCATACTTAGCGGAGGTAGAGATACCTCGTACTCGTTGGTTACATAGATGTCCGTGGCATTCATGCCATCCCCATTCGTTGAATTTACCCCCGGGCCTACGCTACCCCAGGCGAGCTGTGGACTCTCGACGCTCGCAACAATCGTCCGGCCTGGTTACTTGCATGGGACAACTTCCCCCTGCACGCTGAGCGGCAGATTCCGGAACAAGGCCTCCTCGACGCCTTGGGGTAGGCTCGAATGCGGGGCACTTGCTCCGACTTCCGCTGACCACACAGGAGACCCACCCCGCGTTATGAGACGTGTCCTTGCAGTATCATTGATCGCCCTCACACTTGCGGGTTGCGCAGCACCCGCACCGTCAGCACCGGAGCCGACAGCGTCGGAATCCAAGCCAACCGTTCCCAAGGTGACTGCCGAGCAAAGCGCGGACCTCATGAAGCGGATTTCACCAGTGACTCCCAAGCTCACCCAGGAAGAAATCACGGCCAACTCCCGTTACGTCTGCGCGGCAATCCTCCAAGGAGGAAGCGACAAGGCTCTGGTGGCTACGGTGGTCAAGTACTTCAACCGGGCCGACGACCCGATTGTGGACGCCGAAGCCGCTGGCGTCGTGGAAGCCATTCGGGCGAATGGGTTTTGCCCTGAGCAGGCCAAGTCCGCGAACTGACCTAGGCCACGACCTTCCAGAGCAATCAGCAAAGCCCCCGCCGAATGGCGGGGGCTTTGACGTGTTTTGGCGAGTCAGCCGGACTGCTTCGAGGGTGCCGTGTCCAGAACGCGCCGCTTCACATGACGTCGTGTGGTTCCCGCTTGGAATCCCGCGGACGCCAATCCCTTGCTCCAATCGCCGTGGCACGTGGCCAAGAATTCAAAGCATGCCCGCAACAGTTCCTTGGGAGGCGGGATGTGTCCGTCGCCAGTGTCCGGCCCCCACCGGTCCATCAACATGTAGAGATTCTCCGAGTCACCTGCGACATCCACAAAGGGAAGCTGATGGTTCTGGATGTGGAACCAGTCTTTGGCGTTCTGGATCAGGGCAACTGTGTGGTCGAAGCCCGCCGAGTAAACAGGCACTAGGTCGTGAGCCACAGTACCGGGAAGTTCGCCCATCTGTTGCCCGGGCATCTCCCACGCATGTGTCATGTAGCGTTCCACCGCCCCCGGATAGAACCGCGAGATGGATGTCTGCGGGTTGACCGCGAGCGCCAGCGATGTTGGGAAGAACCTGGCCAGTGCCAAACTCGCGTAACCGCCAGCGGAGCTGCCAAAGAACATCACGTTGTAGCCACCTGTTGCCCTGACAATCCGACGGACGATGTCTGCCAGGGTCTCCTGCAGGTCGGGCTGCTCTTTCGACCCCGCGTACCACGCCAAGTTGAAGTCCTTCGACTTCCGAAGGCTCGGGTCCGAGACGAAAATGCGGTTGACGGGGAGCCCAGCAGTTACTCCTTGCCCCAAGAACCAGGGCAGCTGCACTTCCTTCTCGGCAGCCCCGTGGAAGCAAACAATCGTTGTGTCAGAGTCCGAGGGAAGGTTCAAAACCTCGATGGGCAACCCTTGATATGCGATCTCGATCAGGCCGGAGGGAAGGTCCTCTGCCGCAAGGAACTCACCGAGGTTTGAGTACGAGGATGGCGCAGGGGTTTCTGGGGCATTGGTTTCCGACACCCCGGTAGTCTAGCGGGGCCGGGGGTGCAGCCCAGAATATTGCCCTATCAGACGCTGAATTAGTAGTTCCGCATATGCTTCAGTCTCGGGATGGCGATAGCAAACACCACGGCCGCCGCGAAGCCCAGCACGCCGGTCGCCCATACGCCCGCGGCCAGCGAGATCGCAGCCGTCAGACCGGACAACAGGACAGGGCCGCCGGTCGCTCCGGAGTCCGCAATAAACCGCCAGATCCCCAGGAAGTGGCTGCGGCCATTGTCCGGCGAGAAATCGGCACCCAACGTCATGATCAGGCCGGAGCTGATGCCATTGCCAAAGCCGATCAACAGTGCTGCCAGGAGCAATGACACGAAGCCGCCAGTGAAGGGAATCAACGCCAAGGCAATGCCCATGATCAATGTGGAGGGAACGGCCACCCATTGCCGCCCTTTCCGGTCCATCAGCTTGCCCGATGGGTAGAACACAAGCATGTCTATCGCTCCGGACAAGCCATAGATAAGCGATGCGTGGGTAGCGTCCATACCCAGGTGGTCCGCCCACAGCGGGATAACCACTTGGCGGGATGCCCGCAACGCGCTCAGCAGAAGGATGCCAAAGCCAACCGACAAGAACACACCCGCGTGGGAGGCCGCTACCTGTCGCAGCGTGGAAGCAGCAGGTGGCGCACCGCCGTCGGAGGTGTCCGGCGCTACCAGCTCCGGAATCGTGAGCGACAGGGCAGCAGCCGCCATCATCCCCACGAAACCCACCCAGTAAGCACCACTGATCCCGGCGAACTGCATGACGCCAGCGCCAATGAATGGGCCGATGAATATACCGATTCTGGTCACACCGCCGAGCGTCGAAAGCGCCCGGGCCCTATAGATTACGGGCACTGCCTCGGTGAGGTACTTCTGCCGGGCAAGGTTGAAAACGCTCGAGCTCATGCCAACCACTGTCATCGCCGCAGCCAGCAGCCAAAGGCCGTGCTCCCATTGCGGTGCGAACGCTGCAGCTCCGAGCGCCAGGGCACCGGCCGCACCAGCTCCGACGATCGCCCAGCGCTCACCAAACTTAATGGTGATGATCGAGGCGGGAATGTTGAAGAGCCACGAGCCCACACCGATCAGCGTGACGATCAAAGCCGAGACAGCTACAGAAGCTCCCAGGTCGCGCGCCGAGAGGGCTATGACCGGCAGGACCGCTCCTTCACCGATACAAAACAGCAATGCCGGCCCGAAGGCGGGAAGGGCAATGCTGCGGAGGCTGAAGTTTTGGTCTGCTTGGGTGCTTGTCATCCCTTTCATCCTAGGACTGCCCAAGCGGTCTCCCGAGCGTTGTTGCGGTTCCGGAGACCGGAACCGCAACAACTACGGGTTGCACCCCGCTTTAGCGGCGGGTAGCAGCTACCTTGCGTCGGCTGCTGGCCGCAAGGACAAGGCCCAAGAGGACCAGTCCGACTGCCCAGAGCAGGAAGCTCTGATTCAGTCCCGTACTTGCCAGGGCTGTTGAGCTGTTGACCTTGGCAGCAGCTCCCGCTGCCATTGCGCCTTGGGTGCCGCTCATGGCAACTTCGACGCCGCCGGACTGGTTAGCGCTGAGACCGGCTGTGACTCCGGTGCTGCCGATTCCAGTACTTGGACCGCTAACGCCGGTATCCACTCCGCCAGTGCTTGGTCCACCGGTCATAGGAGGGTTTAACGCGGGAGGGTTTACAACCGGAGGAGTCACCACAGGCGGGTTCACAACCGGCGGGTTCACAACCGGAGGAGTCACCACAGGCGGGTTCACAACCGGCGGGTTCACAACCGGAGGAGTCACCACAGGCGGGTTGACGACAGGCGGGTTCACAACCGGAGGGGTAACCGTGCCTACAGAACCTCCGCCGATGCCGACGGAAGTCGAACCGATCGTGACCGGAGCTGTAATAGGAACGATCAATTGAGTTCCGGAGAGAAGCCCACCGTCACCGGAAGTCGCTCCGCCGGCGGGTGTGCCCGTAGTGCCTGTGCCCGTCGAAGTACCAGGAGTCGTGGCGACGGAATCACCAAGCACACCGCCCGAAACAGCACCCACATTCACCGGAGCCGTAATCGGAGCAACAACCTGCGTCCCGGAGGCAACACCGTCAGAACCCGAAGTACCAGCAGCCGGAGCCGCAGCACCCGAACCGCCAGGAGCAGTGCCCGCCGTCGAACCCGTCGTCGCCGCCGAGTCACCAAGCACACCCCCGGACACGGCACCCACATTCACCGGAGCCGTAATCGGAGCAACCACCTGCGTCCCGGAAGCCAAACCATCCGAACCCGAAGTACCAGCACCTGGAGCCGCAGCACCCGAACCGGAGGGAGCGGAAGCCGAGGATGTGGCGGTCGAATCTCCCCCGATTCCCGCGGCGGTGGCTCCGACGTTAACAGGGACCGTAATCGGAGCCACTACCTGAGCGCCGGATGCGATGCTGTCTCCCCCCGACGTTGTTGCCTGCGCGGGCTGTTGGGCCGGCGCAGTCGTAGTTGCAGCTGCTGCGGATGACGCCGATGAGTCCCCCAACAGACCCGCCGATGTGGAGCCGACAGTCACAGGGACTGTCACCGGTGCAACCACTTGGGTACCGGACGCGACGCCGTCCGACCCATTGGTACTTGCCGTGGGAGCTGCCGATGAAGGTGCAGCCGGTGCGGCAGAATTGGCTGGGCCCGTCGCAGTGGAGCCCCCCAGCAGACCCACTGAGGACGAGCCCAGGTTTATCGGCGCCGAAACCGGCGCGACTACTTGCGTTCCGGAACCAACGGCGTTTGAGCCGCTGGTACCGGAGGTAGTCGGCCGAGCTGCAGCCGGGATGGCCGCGGGCGCCGTTGAACTTGCGGCAGAGTCTCCCACGACGCCCAACGATGTGGAGCCTAGGGTGACTGGTGCTGTAACTGGAGCAACCACTTGCGTCCCGGACAACAGTCCGTCCTTACCGCTGGTGGTGTCTGCGGCGTTGGCCGCCGTCGCGCCGAGGGCAAGCAGCCCACCGGCAAAGCATGTGCCGAGAAGGCACTTGCGTACTGTCGAATTCATGATGATCTTCTCCTGAAGGTCTTGTTCCCAGTGACGTCCCGGGTACGGAACGTCCAATGACCGTCTGCCGCAGATGGAGTTGCGGCGAGGCTGGGAAATTAATCAGGAGATGAGCCGGGATCGAATGAAACCGGCTTTGGATGTTGTTCATTGCTGACCGATGCGAGGCCAGAGACAGAGCCTGAAGGGATGACTATTTCGCCGCCCAAGTAGGCAGCTACAGGAGTCGGCGGTCCGTTCTGTGAGCTTCCGGATCCGCTTCCGGTCGAATTCAACGGGGCGCCCTCAGGGTCACCCGGAAGTTCAATGGGAGTCTCGTCTTCCGCGTTGGTTGTGGTACCCGCAACGGTGCCCACGGTTCGGCTTAGTTGAGCCGGGTTCAGTTGCAAGAGCCTGGAAGGCAGAAACGCTGAAGTAACCTCCGCGGTAATCCAGGATTCTTTTGCCTTCTCCACCAACGCAGCAGGAGTGGCGGCTTCAGGCGAGCTCACGACGGCGGATGGCGGCAGGGTGGCGGTGTCCGGTTCCGCGGGGACTACCGGAGCTTCTCCCCCTGGCAGTGAGGGCATTCCCGAGCCGGGCCCCGCTACGGGAGGCACCACTCCGTTCACCGGAGGAAGGATGGGGTCGACGATATCGACGATGGGCTGCACGATCGGCTTGGTGATATCTGTGACGGGTTCCAAGGCGATGGGCTTTATAGCTTCGTTCACAGAAGGGACTACCGTCTCAACTGTGCGGTCTACAGTTTCAGCAACCGGCGTCGCGACTACGTCCACAACGTCGCCCACGGGGCCGCTTGGAGCAACTTCAGCAACGACTGGGACTGTGGAAACAACCTTGTCAGTGGAAGCCGCAACTTGCTGGATAACCGGTGTAACCGCCGGAACATCCACCCTGACGGTCGGTGCGGGCACGATCGCTTTGACTGGCGCAGGAAGCGGAACCTCCGGCAGCGGAATCTGAACAGTGGCGGCGGGAGCCTTCGGCGCCACCACCTTCGCTACGGCGGCTCGGGTTTCCTTAACCGCCTCCGATGCAGCGCCCAGCGTCGAATTGGTCTGGGCCGTCAGCGAGCCGCTGGTGGAAGCAACAGAACTTGTTATTCCACCGAGCAACGAGTGGTTGTCCTGGTTGCCGGAATCGGCATTGGCGGCGGCGGCCGAGAGCGCCATCCAAACTGCGGTGCCGGCCCCTGCGATCATGACGGAGCGGAGAATCCGAGTAGCGCGCGGAAACACGCGTATGGCCTTCATCTCGACACCCCCCAGGTAGTCGCAAACCGATGGTCGCTTTCATCCTAGGACTGGACTAACGCAATAGTCCATGGCTTGGAGGGGTCGAGATGAACTTTCTATAAGGACCCTTTGTTTTATCCGGGGTAGAAGCCGGTCTTCTCGGGTCCAAAGTCCGGCGCACCCAGGGACGTGCCCGCAGCCTTGCCCTGCTGCGCTTGGGTTTCCTGTAGCCGCTTGATGAACCATCGCGATTGCTCCGGCCCGTAAGGCAGCACAGGGATGGCCTTCGTGGCGTCCGCCGGCATATCACGGATGGACTGCGTGGCTTGCCGGACGGCTGTGGTCATGGTGTTCGCCATGGTCTTTACGAATTCGTCGCCGGCAGGTTTGCCATGGCCGGGAACCAGGTGCTCGTACCGGTGGCGAAGTGCCGAGATGTGGCGGAGAACGTCCGCCCACTCCTCGGGGTACGAGTCCTCGAAGGAAGGGTGTGCGCCCTGTTCAACCAAGTCACCAACGAACAGCGTGGAGTTGGTACCCACCAGGAGGTCACCGTCCGTGTGCGCACGGCCCAAGTAGAACAAGGTAGCGGTGACGCCGCCTAGGTCCACGAGTACGGGCTGATCACGCACGATCGCGTTCGGGACAACGATCTCGACGGCGTCGCCCTCCCCTGCTGCCATCTCCGGTTCGTTGGTGGTGACGAAGCGACGCTGCAGGTCACCGTCCTTCTCGATGGTTTCGGCGCAGTTGGCGTGCGCCCAAAACTCCGTGACGCCGTCGTCCGCGAAAACAGCGTTTCCGAAGAAGTGGTCGTAGTGCGCGTGGGTGTTCACCACCACCAGCGGAAGCTGGGTTTTCTCGCGGACGGCAGCGAGGATCTCGCGGCCTTGGCGCGGACCGCACCCAGTGTCGATAACCATGGCGAGCTCAGTGCCCACTACAAGTCCGGTGTTGAGTAAGGAACCCTCGGTTTCAAGGACGTAGTGGTCCGGACCAAGTTCTAGCCATGCTGACAATGAGTTCTCCGTATCCAGTGCAATCCGGCGATGTTCAGGCCTCGATTCTACCCACGGAAAGCTGGGAGGCAGCGGAACGGATGGTGTGGCGCTGCTGCTGGCGCATGCAGAAACGTGTGGCCCGGAAGCTGTAGGTTCCGAGCCACACGTTCAGGCTGCGCTGGTCCAGCCGTAGCTGACTAGCTGTGCTTGGAGGCTGCCCTCCTACGGGTGATCACCATCAGCACGATGCCAAATACCAGGAGCGCCGAGGCGGCTGCCGCATACGGCGCCAAATGCGAGCCAGTGTTGGCAAGATCGCCGCCGAGCGCGCTTGTGTTTGGCGAATCCGTGGCTGGTGCATCCGCCGACGGGACAACGGCAGTTGGCGTACCTGTAGTGGGTGCATCAGTTACGGGCGCAGCCGTGGTGGGCGCGTCGGTAGCCGGAGCACTCGGGGAAGGCTCATCACCGTCGGGATCACCTCCCGCTGGACCACCCGTTGGGGGCAGCACGACGACGGGGCTCTCGGGGACAGGCGTCTTCGATGGTTCGGGCGAATCTGAAGGAGACGGCGTCTCCGACGGGGTCGGGGTTTCCGACGGGGACGGAGTTTCCGACGGGCTCGGCGTCTCCGACGGAGTTTCCGACGGGGTCGGGGTTTCCGACGGGCTCGGGGTTTCCGACGGGCTCGGAGTCTCCGAAGGAGTTTCCGACGGGCTCGGCGTCTCAGACGGAGACGGAGTTTCCGACGGGGTCGGCGTCTCAGACGGAGACGGAGTCTCCGACGGGCTCGGGGTTTCCGACGGAGACGGAGTCTCCGACGGGCTCGGGGTTTCCGACGGGCTCGGAGTCTCCGACGGAGTTTCCGACGGGCTCGGCGTCTCAGACGGAGACGGAGTCTCCGACGGGCTCGGAGTCTCAGACGGAGACGGAGTCTCCGACGGGCTCGGAGTCTCCGAAGGAGTTTCCGACGGGCTCGGAGTCTCCGAAGGAGTTTCCGACGGGCTCGGCGTCTCAGACGGAGACGGAGTCTCCGACGGGCTCGGCGTCTCAGACGGAGACGGAGTCTCCGACGGGCTCGGCGTCTCAGACGGAGACGGAGTCTCCGACGGGCTCGGCGTCTCCGACGGGCTCGGCGTCTCCGACGGGCTCGGCGTCTCAGACGGAGACGGAGTCTCCGACGGGCTCGGCGTCTCAGACGGGCTCGGCGTCTCAGACGGAGTCGGAGTCTCCGACGGGCTCGGCGTCTCAGACGGAGACGGAGTCTCCGACGGGCTCGGCGTCTCAGACGGGCTCGGCGTCTCAGACGGAGTCGGAGTCTCCGACGGGCTCGGCGTTACGGGCGTGGTGTATTCAATCTCGGCCGATGCCGTGATGGTGCGGGATTCCGTAGGTGTGAACACCGCGAACACCTGGCACTGCGCTTCGCCATTGTGATACCAGTTGAGGCTGTCTTCCGTTGCCGGAACAACGGATGCCGAAATGCTGACCGTGCCGGCCGCAGCACTTGTGGTACAGAGGTCAACGTCGACGGCGCTCCCCGGCGTCGACGGGCTGTTGACAGTAAGAAGGCCGTTCTGAAGTGTCGCGTCCGACTCACCGGAACACAGGTCAACACTGCCATTTGTGACGTTGAGGTCGATGGCTGTGCCTACCACGTTCGTGGTCAGCTTGACCTGAGCTTGCTGTCCGGCCGTCTGCGACTGGGAAGCCGGGGTAATGCTCATCGACGGGACAAAGGTCTGCTTGAGGAAATCAAATGACGTGTCAATCAGATCCGGGCTCAGTCCGCCGTTCTTGCAGGCCTGCTGTGCATCCGGGTACAGATAGTCGAAGTCCTTGATGCACCATGCGAGTTCCTGGAGATGCCACCGCTCATCGGTGTTCATGTCTGCAGAGACAAAAGTGTTGGTGTTTCCGTCGTTGTACTGGTAGCCGTTTTGCACGACGTATGCGAAGACTCGACGCTGAAAGTCCGTCATGTTGGCGTTCTTGTCCGGGCTTTCACTCAGGGGCAGCATGCCAAAGCAAGAGTAAAGTTCGCGGTCGGTACAGAACATCCAAGCACTGACGGGTCCACCTCCAACGGGTCCGCCCTCAGCCTCGGTTGCATACCGCACCCCGCACAGCGGGGGAAGATCGGATCCTGTGCTGGGTGCATCTCCGTAGACGTCGTAGAGACCGACAACCAAGCCTTGGTTGTAGCTGTCCAAGTTTGCACCAGACACAGTGGTATTCGGGTTGGATGTGTGTTCAGTCTGCCCGGGGCACACAGGTGCATCGAAAGCTGACGCGGCCACGGGCGGCGATGCTGCGGCCGCCGGGGAAGGCACGGCCAATTGAGTCGCGAACACCCCCGCGCCAAGTACGGTTGTCGCAGCCAAAACTGCGGCGATTCTTCTAAACATGATTTCCTTCAGTCGATGCATTGGTACCTCAAACGGGCAAGACCCAGGGGGTCCCTCCAATGGCTGAGCCATTCAAGAGACCGCCCATGTGGGCACCTTGACCAAGGAAATCGTCTGTATAGGCGAAGGATCGTGGCGCAAAAATCCAGAAGAGTGACGTAGATCAAATGAAGAGGCCACGATCTCTCGATCGTGGCCTCTTCATTTGATGTGTCCGGACAGAGCCTGATAAGCGGGACTCGCTTGCCGGGCCCTGTGAACTCGGTTACAGGATGATGCTCATGACGTTCCAGCCCGAACCAACCTGCCGGGCGGGGAGGAACCCTCCCGAACCGTTGCCTGGGTACAACATCAAGGCACCCCCGCTGGTCCGGCCCAGGACATCCATCTGGCCGTTTCCGTCGAAGTCACCGGGGCCCTCGATGGCGGTCATGCCACCCCATCCCCAACCGACCTGCTTCGCTGCCAGCCAGCCGCCAGCACCGTTGCCCGGGTAAAGCATCAGTCCTCCGGAGGAGGTCCGTGCCAGGACGTCGGCTTTTCCGTCGCCGTCAAAGTCACCGGGACCGTCGATGGCGGTCATGCCACCCCATCCCCAACCGACCTGCTTGGCCGTCAACCAACCGCCGGAGCCGTTACCGGGGTACAGCCACAAAACACCGTTGCCATCGCGGGCAATGACGTCCGCCTTGCCGTCGCCGTTGAAATCGCCCGGGGCTTCGATGGCGGTCATGCCACCCCATCCCCAACCGATTTGCTTGGCCGTCAACCAACCGCCGGAGCCATTGCCGGGGTAAAGCCACAAAACGCCCTTGCCATCGCGGGCAATGACGTCCGCCTTGCCGTCGCCGTTGAAATCGCCCGGGGCTTCGATGGACGACATGACATTCCAGCCCGAACCGATTTGCTTGGCCGTCAACCAACCGCCGGAGCCATTGCCGGGGTACAGCCACAGAACGCCATTGGTGTCCCGCGCCAGGACATCGGAATTGCCGTCGCCGTTGAAGTCCGTGATCTTGCTGCGGGCAGACGAGAACGCGTGGCTCCAGGAAGTAGTGGCCCCGACAGCGAGGACATAATCCTTGGCGGCGCGAGCGGTCACGGTGACGGTCCCGTTGGCACGGTAAACGCCTGCAGGAACAATGACGCTGCCGACCAGGTATTCAACGCCCTTGACCGCGGGGATCTGGAACGTGTCCTTTGCCGTCCCGTCGAGGTCTTTGAAGACCACCGGCGACGGCGCCACGGGCAAGTTGCCGCCGTAAGCAATCAGCGCAGCCGTAGCATCGACGAGGCCGGCTCCACAACCCGGAGCGCAGCCTGCCGGAAGGGGACGGGAACTGTCCTTGAGTTGTTGTTCCAAAGTATTCGGCGTCAGCGAACTTCCTTCGGCGGCGAAAAGGAGTGCCGCCAGTCCCGAGACATGCGGGGCTGCCATGGAGGTTCCCTGCATGAAGGCATACCCTGTTTCCGCTTGCGTGGTGGTTCCCGCGTTGTAGGTGGATAGGATGCCGTTCATGAAGTCAGCGCTCATGTCGCCACCGGGAGCAGTGACATCGACGGTGCTTCCGTAGTTGGAGTACGGCGCCTTGCCGCCGTTCCTGGTGCTTGCTGCGACGGCAACGACGTTTTGACAGTTTGCAGGACTGGCGTCGGCGGCCGGTCGGTTCGAGTTTCCGGCGGATACGACCACCACAGCGCCCGCGTTGTGTGCGAAGTTGATGGCATTCTGATACGTGGCAGAGCACGCCTTGATGCCTCCCAGGCTCAGGTTGATGACCTTGGCGGGGTTGGGGTTGTTAGGAACACCGCTCACAACGCCACCCGCCGCCCAAACGATGGAGTCCGCGATATCTGACGTGTAGCCGCCGCAAACGCTCATGGCCCGAACGGGCAGGATCTTGGCTGCTGGCGCTACGCCGCTGACTCCCCGGCTGTTGTTGCCAACTGCGGCGATAGTGCCTGCTACGTGGGTGCCATGCCAGGACGAGTCCTCGGCCGGGCTGCCTGCCTCGCAAAAATCGGCCGAAGCCCAATCCCCCATATCGGTGGGATCCGGGTCCCTGCCGTCTCCATCACGGGCATCGGCGACGTCGGCAATCATGTCGTAGCCGGGCAGCACGTTGGCATCAAGGTCCGGGTGCCGTGTGATCCCTGTGTCCACAACCGCGACAATTACCCCATCACCGCGTGTGTAATCCCAGGCAAACGGCATGCGCATGCCCTGGTCCTCCCAAAGATCCCACTGTTCGTTGAAATAAGTGTCGTTCGGAGCCACGGCAGTGTGCATGACGGCGTCCGGCTCAGCGTATGAAACGTCTGGATCCTGGCGCAGCGCTTGCACGAATTTTTCAGCCTCGGCGGCGGAGAGGGCTTCGTCGAGCTTCACAACGTGTCCGCCGGTGGCATTCTCGCGGAGGCCCTTCCCAGCTACGCCAAGCTTTGAAGCGGCCACATCGGTCGCTTCTTTCACCGCATCCGTGACGTTCTGGACAGCGTTGTCCTTGATTCCGACGATGAATTGATCCGTGCTGGACTCAGTAGCAGGCTGCAGGACTTGGGGCTTGCCGGGAAAAATGTCTGTGTTGTCGGCAGTGGCGGGCTGGACAGCAAGTCCCCCGCTGATGAAGAGCGTGGCAGTGAGCGCGCCGATTGCTTTCAGCGATTGCTCTCGTGATTTCATAACCATGAATGGGCATCCTAGGGACGTCGCGACCCACCACGTCCGGGCTGATCGCAGGCAACTGGAGACCACCAGCTGACCCCCAGCAGATTGTAAGCACACTAGATGACATGCGCCACACGGGATTCGGGTTTATGACGAGTCGTTGGATTAAAGAACCGGGATCCCAACCAAATTCAGTTGGGATCCCGATGAAGCTACATCATGTGTCTTACATATCCGCCAGCGCGCCACCCGGGTTCTCAATGCAGTCTGCAACGTACCGCAGGAAGCCCGCTGCCGTTTCACCGTCGCAAACCCGGTGATCGAAGGCCAACGTCAACTCGGTCACCTTGCGGACGGCGAGCTCACCATCCACCACCCAGGGCTTATCAATGATGCGGCCCACACCCAGCATCGCCACCTCGGGATAGTTGATGATCGCTGCTGAACCGTCCACGCCAAACACGCCGTAATTATTCAGCGTGAAGGTGCCTGAGCCCAGTTCTGCCGGGGTCGCCTTGCCATCGCGGGCGACGGCGGTCAGCCGCCGGATCTCGGCGTCCAGTTCGCGGGCGTTCAACTGATGGGCGTTGCGCACCGACGGAACCACCAGGCCGCGGTCTGTTTGCGCAGCGAATCCAAGGTTGATTCCGCTGAAGCCCACAATCTCCTGCGAACCGTCGGCCACCGTTTCGAAGCGAGTGTTGAGTGCCGGATACTTTTTTAACCCAGCTGTGACAAAACGTGCGATGAAGGCGAGGAGACCGGGAGTATCGTGTGGCGAGCGCTTTTTCAGTTCCGCCCGCATTTCCAGCAAGGCTGTTGCGTCAACATCCACCCATACGGTGGCTTCCGGAATCTCCGAACGGCTCTTGGCCATGTTCGCAGCAACCGCCTTGCGAACACCGCGCACCGGCGTGCGCAGGGAAACTGCAAGACCGGTCCGGGAATCAACATCGCCCTCCACAGCGGGCGGGGCCGCCGGCGCACGGGTCGGCGCGGGTGCGGCAGGAGCCTCGGGCCTGGCAATAGCCGCTTCCACGTCCCTGCGCATGATCAGGCCGCTGGTCCCCGAACCCTCAATGGAGTCCAGGGAAACCCCATGGTCCCGGGCCATCTTCCGCACGAGCGGCGAGATGACTGCGCTGAGCTTTCCGGGGATCCTCGTGCCGGCAAGAGCGGGTTCCAGCGGAACCACCGGGGCCTCCTGAGCAACGGATTCGACGACGGCGACACTCCCCTTCCGTGGTCGCGTCCGGCCAGCGGTTGCTCCGCCAGGGGTCCCGTAGCCGATGAGGACGTTGCCGGAACCAGCCTTCTCCTCCGTCCGGTAGGTTTCGGCAGCCGCCGAGACCTCGGGCGACGCCGCTATGCCCGTCGACACCGCGTCTTCGACAGCAGCGGGAGCCTCTGACGCAACCGGAGCGGCACCCACGCGAGCGATCGAGATCAGCGGCTTGCCGACGTCGAGAGTTTCTCCCGCTTCGCCATGCAACTCAGCAACTGTGCCCGCGTAAGGTGAGGGCACCTCGACCATTGATTTGGCTGTTTCGACTTCGGCGATAGGCTGGTCGACTTTGATTTCATCGCCGACGGCGACGAGCCAGTTCACGAGTTCGGCCTCCGTGAGGCCCTCCCCCAGGTCCGGCAGAAGGAATACCTGCATATCTGAGCTCACGGTCAGTCCTCCCATTGAAGGTCGTCAACGGCGTCGAGGATACGGTCGACGCTAGGCAAGTAGTAGTGCTCCAACTTTGGAGACGGGAACGGAACGTCGAAGCCTGTGACCCGGCGGATCGGAGCCGCCAGGTAATGGAAGGCACGCTCTTGGACCCGGGCGACAATTTCCGAGGAGACAGAGGCAAAACCATGGGCTTCCGCAATCACGACGGCGCGTCCCGTCTTCCTGACGGAGGCGCAGACTGTCTCGTCGTCGAACGGGACGATGGTCCGCACGTCGATGACTTCGAGGGAACGGCCTTCTTCCGCGGCTGCGGCTGCGGCTGCGAGCGCAGTGGGAACGGACGGACCGTAGGCGATGAGCGTCGCATCCGTGCCGGGACGCGCGACGGCGGCGCGGCCCTCAGTGGAGGTGCCGGCGTCGTGCTCGGCGCGCAACGCGGCCAGGTCCACCTGGTCCTTCGACCAGTAGAGCTTCTTGGGTTCCATGAACATGACCGGGTCATCGGAGTCGATGGCCTCGCGCAGCATGCGGTAGCCATCGGCAACGGTTGCGGGGGTATAAACCTTCAGGCCGGCGGTGTGGGCGTAGTAGGACTCGGAGGAATCGCAGTGGTGCTCTACTCCCCCAATTCCGCCAGCGTAGGGAACACGGATGACCATGGGCATTTTTAGCTTGCCCTTGGTGCGGTTGTGCATCTTGGCGACGTGGCTGACGATCTGCTCGAAGGCCGGGTAGGCGAAGGCGTCGAACTGCATCTCGATCACCGGACGCATGCCGTTGATGGCCATGCCAACGGCCATTCCGACGATGCCGGACTCAGCGAGTGGAGTATCAAAGCAGCGCTGTTCGCCGAACTCGGCCATGAGTCCGTCGGTGATGCGGAACACGCCGCCGAGCATGCCGACATCTTCGCCGAAGACCAGCACTGAGTCATCTGCCCGCATGGCATCTGACATTGCGGTGTTCAGCGCCTTGGCCATGGTGATGGACTGGGGCCCCGTGGTTGCTGCGGCCGAAGCGGCCGCACTGGCCGTGGCGGCGCTGACGTTGCCGTTAACGGAAGTGGTGACAGTCATTTTGCGCTTTCCTCACGTGCGAGTTCGCCGGCAAGCAGCTCAGACTGCTCTTTGAGCTGCGGCGTCTGCTTGGCGAAGACGTATTTGAACAGGTTCTGCGGTTCCACAGGAACGTCCTCGCCAAGCCCTTCCCTGAGTTGGGTCGCTACGGATTCAGCGTGGTCGGCGAGCTTCGCGTTGGTTTCTTCGTTCAGGAGGCCCTTGTCCGTGAGGTACGCCTTCATGCGGGTGAGCGGATCCTTCGCCTGCCATTCGGCGACTTCGCTGTCCGGGCGGTATCTGGTGGCATCGTCGGCATTGGTGTGCGCCTGCATGCGGTAGGTGTGGGCTTCGATTAGCAACGGACCCGAACCTTCGCGGGCAAGTTTCACGGCACGGTCCATGACAGCGAGCAGGGCTACAAGATCGTTGCCATCAACGCGCTCCCCTGCCATGCCGTAGCCAACGGCCTTGTGCGCGAGGGATGGCGCCACCGACTGGTGGCTGAGCGGTACGGAGATGGCGTACTTGTTGTTCTGCACAAAGAAGATGACGGGCAGGTGGAATACAGCCGCGAAGTTGAGGGCCTCGTGGAAGTCGCCCTCGCTGGTGGCGCCGTCACCGCACATGGCCATGACCACCGTGTCCTCGCCCCGGAGCTTGGCGGCATGGGCGACGCCGACAGCGTGCAGAAGCTGCGTGGTCAACGGCGTGCATTGAATGCCGACATTGTGCTCCTTGGGGTCGTAGCCTCCGTGCCAGTCGCCTCGGAAGATGGTCATGACCTCTACGGGGTCCACGCCCCTGGTCATCACGGCGACGGCATCGCGATACGTCGGGAAAAGCCAGTCCCCTTCGCTGAGGCACATGGCGGCCGCGACCTGGCAGGCTTCCTGACCGTGACTTGACGGATAGACAGCCATGCGGCCCTGACGGACCAACGCGGAGTTCTGGTCATTGACGCGCCGTCCGATGACCAGCCGCTCGTAGGCTTTCAGAAGTTCAGCATCACTTGGCGTCGGGTATTCATGGCCCGGTTCGGTGCCTTGCTCCTCCTTTGAGCGGAGGGTGCCGTCCGGATTCACCATCTGGATCTGGTGACGGGCGGGCAGCATGTAGTCCTCTACGCTGATGCCGAATTTTCTCCGAACGTCAGCAGCCTGGTCCTCCGCTGCCGTTTCCGGCGCAGAGTGGTCTGCATGGATCGTCATTGGTCCGTCCTTCTCTAGCCACTATGTGCTTCCAGTATCGTCCCGGTGGATGTTTCGTATCCAGCATTGGCGGAAATCATGGAAGAGCTTGTTGTATGGGGCTATTCTTGAAGACGAATTGCGATTGTGAGCTGGGTAACTACCGGTGCTGTAGACGAATTGGAGCCTGCTGTGAGCGAGACCGAAGCCGAGCAGACCGCAGTCCCCCTGGACAGCGTTGACCGGGACATCATCCGCGAACTCACCACGGACGGCCGTATGTCCATCACGCAGGTAGCGGAGAACGTGCACATCAGCCGTGCGCACGCCTATTCCCGCTTGGCCCGGCTGACCGGAGAAGGGGTGCTGACCAAATTCACCGCCTTGGTGGATCCGATCAAGGCCGGCCTCCGCTCCTCGGCCTACGTGACCCTAAAGGTTCAGCAGCACTCGTGGCGGGAGTTGAAGGAACAACTGCGCTCCATCCCTGAAGTGCACCACATCGCTTTGGTGGGCGGGGACTTCGACGTCATTTTGTTGGTTCGGGCTACTGACAACATCCACCTCCGCCGTGTGATCTTCGACCAACTCCAATCCATGGAAGGCGTGCTGGATACCCAGACATTCCTGGTTTTTGAGGATGTTGACACCCGGTAGTCAGCTTTGGTGCAGGGGCCTTGTCCGGAACATCCAGATTGGGACCATAAACTGTCCCCATGCCCACCAAAACCGCCTTCATGACGCGCGTCGCTTTGCGGTCGCTCATTGCATGTGTGGCCGCATTTGCCGTGTGGATTCTCTTGGCCATCCAGTTCTTCGCGATTCCTCCCCAGACCATACCGCACCACACCGACGCAATAGTGGTGCTCGGGGGAATGAGCCGCGAACGCCTTCCGGTCGCGCAGGACCTACAGAAATCACTCGACATTCCGGTTCTGGTTGTTTCGACGACGGGACTGTCCGGCAACGTTGAGGGTGACGCCCTGTGCAGCGAAAGTGGCGGCGACGACCCTGACTTGGTCTGTTTCCGTCCGGACCCCTTGAACACCCGTGGGGAAGCCGATGCGGTTGCTTCGCTGGCCGCCAAACATGGTTGGAGGTCCGTCACCGTGGTCACGTCGGACTACCACCTGATGCGTGCGGGCACCTTGATGCGGCAATGCACGTCAGTTGAAGTGCAAATGGTGGGGTCCGAGCCGGAGCTCTCGGCCGGTGCGTGGCTTGATCGGTTTGCTGTTGAAACCGGTGGTTTGATTGATGTGTGGATGCGGCCGGAGTGCCATTCCTGAACGTCATCGACCCGTGACTTGATCAGTAACAATACTGACAATTAGTGCAAATGGTGCCAGCAATTATTAACCGGCCAGCTCACAAAATTCTTTCTGCTTGAAGAATGCTGTCAAACCATTGAGTTTGATGCTGCCGCAAGCCATCCTTTTGCCATAGGTCCAAGGTCTCAGCCCTACGAGCCCAAGGATCAGTTGTGCCAACATTTAGAGCCGAGACGCTCCTACCCGCTCCACCCAGAGTCCGCCTACTACTCATCACTATTCTGGCCGCCCTTGGCCTGCTGACGGGTTCCCTTAATGGAGCTGCCGCGCACGCAGCAACTGCGCCCGTTTATCCCATCAGTGGCTACTTCATCTACGGCAGCACCAGTGATGCAACAAACACCAAAAAGCTGACAGACATTAAATCCGTAGGCGGAGACACCGTCATCACTTTCGGTTCCCTGTTGAAACCCGCATCATTGTCTTCAATTCCGGCCGCCTGCATTATCTCAGGGGTCAACTGTGCAAAGGCCGCAGCCTCTGGCGTCACAGTGAACAGGTACTTTACGTACTCTGACGGAAGCGCCTGGGGTTCGCCGGCGCTGCTGTGTGCACGCGACAAAACCGTCACCAGCGGCAGCACCGTCTACACCATCCTGGTATTGCCTGCGGAGGGCTCTGGTTGTACGTCCCCCAGCGGAAAGTACGACGTGGTGGTCATCAACGGCACCACCTCTTCCATCTCGGTTTCCCTGGGCAAGGCAGCCACGAGTCTGGGAATGAAGTATTACGCCGGCCTGCCGGCTCCGGTAAAGCGGACGGACCTGACATACCTCCCCGATCTTTCCTACCAGGCCACATTCTCACTTTTCACGGCGCGATTCCTGCTCTACCAAGGGAAAGTGAATAACGTCCCCGGCCTGGCTGGTTTCTATCATCACACTGAAATGCCGCTCAGCGACGGCGCCGTTTGGGACGCCGTCCTCACCGTCTATCGAATTCAGAATTCGCGGATCGCCCAATACCAGCCGAGCCGTTCAGCCCTTGTCAGCCCGTACATAGACTCCCGGGCAGCCTTCTCCGGACGCGTCACCGTGGTCCAAGCGCGAAACGCAGTGGAGAACATCGCTGACACAGCAGGCAATGTACACCTTTCCATCGCCGTTCAGGACGGCATGGGAACAGGTAAGGGAGGTTCCTTCTTTGGCAGCGAAAGCGGTAACAGCGTGGATCAATACGCTGCATCGATTGTCGGAAGCGGCTCTTGGGGTAGTAAGTACATCGCCCCTACCCGCGACTACTTCGCCGCGCTGGCAGAAGGAGTCGCAGGTACCGGGGCCGAGTTGTGGGCCAACTTGGAAGGCATGGCTCCTTCGACGTCCCAAAATCCTTGTGACAACAGCCTCCGAGGGCAAACAACAAAGTCCCGGGTTGACAAACAGCTCCAGCAACTGGGCAATGCCCCGGTCAAGGTCATCTCCTTCATGTGGGACCCATACTTCACCTGCTCTGGAACGTGGGCACCGATGCTCGATAGATTGAAGGCCAGCAGCATGACTCCAGTGATCACCGACTCCATCTTCTACGGAAACGGCGACGTACTTGTCACCGGGCAGAACCTGAGTGGTGGCACGGTCCAGGTGAAGTGGACAGACGCGGCCGGCCGTGTGTTCAACAAGACAGTCGTGGCTTCCAGCTACAACTCCACGTACGGTCTGCACCTGGGCATCAATCCGCGTTTGGAGTCCGTTGTGGCCAAGCTGGGAGCCACCTCGCTGGGCTCCGGAAAAAATTACTTCATCGATGTGATTAACGGCTCAGGACAAAAAAATGACGCACTTTACTCAGACCGCGGCTAATTGAACTTCGGAAGGGCGGCCCCGGGTTTCAGGACCGCCCTTCCGTGTCTCCGAACAGCCAACCCGGACCCTCCGCTCCCCTCAATGAACGTCGGGTCCACAGACGTTACGATGGACAAAAATGTCGCCGGAGACCACTCCAGTGCAAGAATTGGTTGTGGCCATGCTTCATCTGGACGCAGCAAGGAGTGAAACGTGACGGACCCTGTCCGCCAAAAGGCGGCCCTTTCGCCCGCCCCGCGACACTTGCGCAGGCGTCGGTTCAGGGCCGAGGTGAGGACCTCATCCATCGCCGGATATGAAAGCCCTGACAAATCGCGCAAGGTAGTTGCGGCGGCGCCCACCGCTGCCGCGAGGGCTCCCGGCACCCCCGCGGAAATGCCGACGACGTTCGCACCTGCACCGTCCAGCCCCTTGACGATCAGAAGCTACGGCTTCCGCAAAGCCAGCCTTCGGCAGAAACGCCTGGTTGCCTTACTCGCTGTGATCCTCGTCTCCATTAGCATTCCGATATTGGCGCTGACCTTGATGTTTGCTCGCTGAACCAATACCCGGACTCTTACACAATTGAGGTCCTTGATTGGTGGTGCGATAGCATCGGCTGGTCACTCATTGCCTGCCTCGGGGGAACTCCATGCCCAGCGTCATGCCAATTTTCGGCACTCGTCCGGAAGCCATCAAGATGGCTCCCATCGTCAGCGCCTTTCAAGAATCCGCCGACTTTGATTGCGTCGTAACGGTCACCGGCCAGCACCGCGAGATGCTGGACCAGGTTAACGAGCTCTTCGGTATCGAGCCGGACCACGACCTGAACATCCTTCAGCAGCGTCAGTCCCTCTCAGCTATCATGACCCGGACCATCGACGGCCTGGACAAGCTGTTCGCCGAAAAGAAACCGGACGCCGTCATCGTCCAGGGTGATACCACCACATCCACCGCCGGAGCGATCGCAGCTTTCTACCATGGCATTCCGGTTGTACACGTGGAAGCCGGACTGCGAAGTGGAGACCTCTTCTCGCCGTTCCCGGAAGAAGCAAATCGCAAGATCACCAGCCAGATCGCAAGCCTTCACTTGGCACCAACCAGTACCAGCAAAGCCAATCTGCTGGCTGAAGGTATCGCAGAGGACGACATCGTGGTCACCGGTAACTCTGTCATCGATGCCCTTTTGACCACAGTCGACAAGCAACTACCCTTCAGCGACCCGCAGTTGGAAGAACTTGCCTCCAGCGGCCGCCGGATCCTCTTGGTTACCACGCACCGCCGTGAAAACCAGGGGGATGCCATGCGCGGCGTCGGCCGTGCCCTGGCACGAATTGCCGAGGCCGAACCCGACCTCGTTATTGTGCTGCCTGCGCACAAGAATCCCGTTGTGCGCGAAGCGGTACTTCCTGCGCTCGAGGGCATGCCGAATGTCGTGGTGACAGAACCCCTGGCCTACGGCGAGTTCACCCGCATGCTGTCCTTGGCCCACATCGTGCTGACCGACTCCGGTGGAGTGCAGGAAGAGGCTCCGAGCCTCGGCAAGCCTGTTCTGGTAATGCGGGACAATACTGAACGTCCTGAGGCCGTCGTGGCCGGAACCGTCTCCTTGATCGGTACAGACGAAGAAACGATCGTCAAAGAAGTAGACCGCCTGTTGAACCAGCAGGATGCGTTTGACGCGATGGCCAATGCCGTGAACCCCTATGGCGATGGAAAGGCCGCTGAACGAACGGTTGCAGCGGTAGCGCAACTTCTCGGAACGGGTTCACGCATTCCGGAATTCGTAAGCTAGCCAGAACTGTCTTGGCTGGACCACCAGCCAAGACAGTTCTGGTCATCGAGAGTGGGTAGCCTTTCGTCCGCACTCTCCACAGCACAACGTGTGACAAGCAGTGCCACCGGCGGCCATCTAAGATAATGCCCGAGCGTGGCCATGCAGGGGCAGGTAGCCCAACTTTGGCGTAAGGATTCGAATGACCAGGCATACAGTAGATCTCGAAGCTGTCCGTCGTCAGACGTTCGGTGAGATGTTCAGGCCACGGCCCGCGGACCGCCAGCAGGCTGACGAAATCCTCAACGGCAAGCTCACGATGCGGCCGCACCCAACGTGGGACTTCGAAGACGATATCGATTGGAAGTCCGACCCTTTTGGGCAAAGAAACTGGCAAGCACAGCTTCACATGTTGCGTTGGTTGGAACCTGTCAGGCGAGTAGCGCTGGATGGCGACCCAGTGGCTCGGGAATTCTGGCTGAAGACGTGCAAATCCTGGATCCAAGCCAATCCTCCACTGGATCCGAAACTGCGGGATCCTGACGGCAATCTGGTCAGCTACGCATGGTCTGACATGGTCGAGGCCCTACGGGCAATGGTGCTGACGTTTGGGTTGCCCCTGGTGGCCGAGGGCGAGGACCTCTGGCTCGCCGATTCAATCCATGAGCATGGATCCTGGCTTGCCGATGCCAAGCATCTTGGTCATTCGAACCACGCTTTGCACCAACATCAAGCGCTTTTTGTTGTCGGTTCAGTATTCGGCAATGGGGACTGGACGGAACTGGCCGTCGAGAGGCTGGCCTCCCTGTTCGAACAAAACTATGACGACCAGGGCGTCAATGTGGAAGGTGCCATCGGCTACCACAAGAACAACCTTTTGTGGTGGGAACAAGCGTTCAAGCGACTCGACGCAGAAGGTATCCAGAGGCCCGAATCCGCCGCCAGGCTGGAGCTTGCCTACTTGGAGCTCGCCCACGCCACCAAACCCGACGGCACGTTTGAACTTATCGGCGACACGGAAGCCACCACTCCTGGCGCCCTGTCCTCACCTGAGCTCGACTACGTCAAGTCCGAGGGTGCCACCGGCCAACCCCCTGCAGAGCTGACAAAGATCTACAACCAAGGCTATGTTTTCGGCCGGAGCGGATGGGGTGACCACGAACGGGCTTTCGACAAGGAAACGTTCTATTCCCTTTCCTTCGGTAAGGCAGACCGGGTTCATGGCCACCAGGATGGGGCGTCCCTGACGCTGCACTCAAATGGGCAGCCCTGGTTGGTAGATGCTGGAAAGTACGCGTACAAAAAAGACGCAATGCGCGAGTTCTGCTTGTCCCGTCTGGGCCACAACGTGGTGGACATCGAGGGCAAGGCCTACAACCCCAAGTCCAAAGTTGTGCTGACGCGGTCCTCAACCAGCGATGAAATCGATGACTTCACGTTCACGGATTCCGGTTACGAGGGCGTCACACTGAAGAGGCGTGTCATCTACTGCCGTGGAGGCGACTTCTTCGTCGTTGTTGACAACGTTTTCAGCACGGAGGATGTGACGGCCAGGCAGCGCTGGCACCTTGATGCCGAGACGGGTTTGGAAGAGATTCCCGGAGGCATCCGGTTGGAACGCGAAGGCAAACAGTCGTTCATCCTCTGGAAAGGCAATCTTCCCGCCATCTCCACGACCAAGGGTTCGGAGGAACCCTTCGATGGCTGGATGGCCAGGAAGTGGATGGAGAAAACCCCGGGCACCGTAGTCTCTGCAACGCAGTCCGGGCAGAGGTTCAGATTCATCACTATTCTTGCCGCCCCCCAATCGGGAAGCTTCTCCGTCAAGAAACTCGATGCTACCGGCGGCCGCATGGCCCTGAGTGCCATGTCAGGACGGTACCAGTTCAACCTGGCCGTCGAGGAAGAGCGCGTATCTGTGACCCTGGGTGAGGTCGGCAGCAATTCCTCCGAACTGGAGGACATCAGGTCGGCCTGGCTCAAGACCATGGAGCTTTGCCGGGGGGCGGAAGTTCAGTGGTCGGCCCCCAAACCAGCCAACGGCACCTTCAGCACCAGGTACTGGGGGTCGCTCAAGTCCTGGGTAACCCATCAGCCTGATGTTCGAAAAGCCCGTCTTGAGGCGTTGAGCATTCTGTTGGATCTCGTCCTCGACGCAATCGACGGCTCGGGTGACGATCAAGGGTTGCGGACCGGCATCGTCGACCTCCTCTCCAATGACCTCACCGAAGTCATCGGCCTGAACAACAGCGCACTTGGCGTCATGCGGGAGCCACTTGTTGCCTGGGGCGGGCTGGACCTTCGCTCCAAGACCTACGGCCGCCAAATCCAGACAATCCGCACTCCGGAAGAGATCGGATTCGGGCACGGCGAAACGTCCAAGATCTACTCTGCCAACTTGGGGGGCTTGGTACTGCCCTTCGCCGTGGGCCGAGGGGATTCCGATCTGTTGTCCGTCAGATTCCACGGGGCAATCAACAGGACCAAGACCACGCTGCCATTTTTCCAAGGGCTAACTTCCGAGCTCATGGAAGGAGGGAACCACGCTGTTTTTCAAGATCCGGCACTGGACCTCAACAAGAACATGACTCTGTCGTGGTACCTCGGAGACGGCAGTACCAACGTCCATCGCTTCATGGCCGAGTGCATTCGCAAACTGCAGAACGAAACCGGAGCCAAGCGCATTCTGCTGTCCGGTAGTTCGGGTGGCGGATTCACTGCGCTTCAAGTCGCGGCCTATCTGCCAGATTCCGTGGCTTTGGTGTTCAACCCGCAAACAGACGTCAAGGAATACTTCCGGACGAGCGCCGATGTGGCCTTGTCCACGTGCTTGAAATCCGACGCCAGCACAGAAGAAGCACGATCGTTCAGACTCTCCACTTCCGTGGTGGAGACGTACGCCATGCTCAACGACCTTCCCAGGGTTCTCTACGTTCAGAACCTCGGTGACACGCATCACGTAACGAAGCATCGTGATCCATTCCGGCTAATGCTGGAATCCGAACACACCGGGCACAAAGACCGGATCGAATTTGTGGACGTCGAGTGGGGTGCCGGCCACGTGGCCGCAACCGCTGAACTGTATGCCCAGTTCCGTACCGCAGCCCTGGACCGCTTCAAGGCAAGTGCAAGTTCATGCAGCAGCTAATGCAACACATCACACTGACCAGATTCTTGTTGACTAGGAAAATCGTTGCAGACTAATAGAACACTCAGTTCCGATAAAGCCATTGGCCTTTCCGCGGTGGCGGGTGTGGGCGCCGTTTTCAGTGGCTCCCTCTTGGCGTTGTTGCCACATGCGGATTCGTCTGCAAACGCCGTAATTATCATTATCTTGTATGTGGTGGGGATCGTGGCCTCGAGCATTGCAGCCACCGCCTTCATAGCGAGGATGAAGGACAGCCGGCGTTTACAACGCGAGTCACAGGCTTCGATCAAGAAGTACATGCTGACTTTGCAACGGCAATTGGCGGAGCTGAAAGAGACCCAGGATGCCTCCACGGAGCAGCTGTCCGAACTGTTTCAGAACTCGCTGGCACCGGCGCCCGCACCGAACGCTGAAGACGACGATGCGGAAGCAGAGGCCGAAAATGAGCGCCTCCTGAAGCTGGTCGAAGACCTCAAGTCTGACCACGACGAACAAGTCAAGAAACTGGAAAAGCGCCACCTGGTCCGGCAGTTCGAGCTCGTGGCTATTGACGGCAACAACTGGGGCTCCTTCACTGCCTCCGAACTCAAGAAACTTGCAGAGGCCCAGTACAAGACCAGACCACTTGCTGTCTACGAGATGCTGGACGATCAGTCCCTTTTCGAAAAGATTAATACTGCTGCTCTTCGCGGCCTTGCCAATGAATTGCGCAAGCTCGGTTACACCATTAAGAGCCAGAACGTACTGCGGGTGGTGTTTGACAGGAATCCCAATGAAAAGTTGGCCAGTGCCATCGAGCTGCGGGATGAAGAAGTCAAAATCTACTCAGGCACTTTCAAGCCGCAGGTTCAGGGACCCTTCGAACTTTTCGAACCCACCCCGAACCGTGTCCTCCACGTAGTGGGCAAGGTTCTTCCAACCACGCAGTCCGGCTATACACTGCGCACGCACTACACGGCCTTGGCTCAAATCAAGTCAGGTTTGGAAGTGCACGTGTGCAATCAGGTGGGCGATGCGGTGAACAATGATGCGGCCGCACATGTAGATCTCGATGGTGTCTCCTACCACATGCCCACCGGTCCCATTCGCGTGAACACGGCGTTGACAACCTGGCTCAGTTCCAACGTTGAAGAACTCGCGCGGGTGGTAGCCGAGGTACGCCCAGCTGTGCTGCACGCGCATTCGGACTTCTTCAACGCTCTCTCAGCGAGGGCCGTCGGTGACTACTTCGGAATCCCAGTGATTTACGAATCCCGCGGCTTCTGGGAAGAATCCTGGCTCTCCCGCATGGCTCAGGCGAATGGCATCGAAGACATCGAGTCGTTCAGCGAACGCTGGGGCAGCCCGGACACCTACGCATGGCGTCGGGAGCGCGAGCATGACTGCAGGGATGCTGCGGACCATGTCTTCACCCTGGCCGAGGTCATGAAGCGCCGCATCACGGCGGAAGGCTGCCCTGAGGACAAAACGTCCGTTGTGCCGAACGCAGTCAGTGGCGAGCAGTTCCCGATTCAAACCCGCAACGCCGGTTTGGCTGCCAAGCTCGGTATCGAAAGTGACGAGATTGTCATTGGATACATCTCCTCCTTGGTCGAGTACGAGGGTGTACCTGTACTTATCGAGGCGTTCAGCCAATTGCGCCAACGCCTGAACGTTCCGATACGGCTTCTCGTGGTAGGTGACGGGCCAGTCCTGGACTCCCTCAAGGACACCGCCAAGTCGCTGGGACTCGATGACGCCCTGTTCACCGGGCGTGTGCCCCACGACGACATCCTGGACTACTACGGTCTCATCGACATCTTCGTTGTGCCTCGCACGCCGGCCGCGGTTTGCCAGCTCGTAACGCCGCTCAAGCCGTTCGAAGCCTTTGCCACAGGACGTGCCATTGTCATGTCAGATGTCGATGCACTGAAAGAAATTGCCGAAGCCAGCGGCTCCGCTGCGCTCTTCCAAGCCGGAAACAGCACCTCGCTGGCGGATGTGCTTTCGGACCTAGTCTCCCACCCGGAAACGCGCGGCCAGATGTCCGTGGACGGCGCAGCATGGGTTCGTGAAAGCCGTTCGTGGGAAGCCAACGCCGCTGTTTACAACCACCAGTATGCAAACCTCGCTGCGAATGCAATACGCGTCTGACGCCCTGTTCCAGCATTTTACGGACGGTGACCTTGAAACGCTCCGGCAACAGATCGTTACGAGCCACCGGCCGGACCTGTCCAGCGGTGTGTGGTTCGACAGCCTGGTAAGTGATTCCGCTGATGTGGTCACCAGCGACGGGTGGAAGGCCGGCGACTACGACAGGCTGGACCTCTCGTTGCCACTCGCCTGGGACGCCCTCTGTGCAGAAGACAGGAGTTGGGGTTCCCAACTGCACGGCTGGAAGTTCATGGATAAACCCATCCAGGAGTTCATTCGGACGGGTGAACGGAAGTACCTGCAATGGTGCCTTGACCGTGCCGTCTCCTGGTCGGAGAGATATTGCGAGCAGGAGACAGCCAACGCAATCGTTTGGTACAACATGGCCCTCGGTCAACGTGCCCTTCGCCTGGCAGGTCTTATCTATCTGGGTGCCAGGAACGGCATAACCGACGCGGATTTTCGTTCGCTCCTCCATGCCGTGGACAGGCACAGGGTCGAGTTCACGTTGGACAGCTCGTTCAACCCCCGCACCAACCACGGCTACTTTGTAGCGATCGGACAGACGGTACTAGGCAGGACCCTCGAGGCCGTGCCGGGGATGCTGGGAATGGCGGAGGATGGGTGCGACCGCCTGGCCATCATGATCCGCACCCAGTTCCTTACCGATGGCGGTCACAGCGAGCACTCCCCTGAATACCACCGGATGCTCATGTATTCGTTCCAGCTGGCCGTAGACAACGGCCTCATAGCGGATTCGGAACTGACCGGCCGACTGAGGAAAGCTGCAGATTTGCTCGGCTGGATGATCCAGCCGAACGGTTCGCTGGTCCCTCTGGGCGACACCCCTCACGTTCAAATGGTTGGCGCAGGCCATCCTCCTACCCTCAGCCCTGAAACGAACTTCCTGATGTCAGGTGGTTCCACCGGAAAAGCCAACCCGGATGAGCTGGGTGTGTTTCCTGAGACAGGTTACGCCTTCGTCAGGTCGCCCCAGCCCCAAGGGCGGGGTCCACAGCCCGGAGCCACCTACCTCGCCTTCACGGCAGCTTTTCATGGCCGGGCACATAAACATGCCGACGATCTAAATTTTGTTTGGTACGACCACGGACAGGAAATACTGGTCGAGGGCGGCCGCTATGGTTACGGCGCCCAATTGCCCACAGATTCGCCGTTGCGCGCCGAAGGCTTCTATTATGCCGATCCTTTCAGGCAGTACGTCGAGTCCACGCCGGCCCACAATACCGTTGCCGCCAACCACCAGAACCACAACCGCCGTCGAACCGCTCCGGGATCCGGACTAGGCACGTGCGAGCAAAAGGAGGGCCTGTTTGTCCTGCGCGGCACCATGGACCATGGGGAATGGATCCACCGGCGCACCATCGAGTTGGTGCCTGGCGTGAGTCTCACGGTCACTGATGACGTCCAGTCCATGGATGCGGTCAAGCGTGACTTTCAGATCTGGTACAACATCGCCGGTGCGCTTGAATTCACAAAGGAATCCCCAGCCATGGGGCCTTCCTGGATACTGCCGGGGGGCGTATGGAGCCTCGAACTGGAGCCGGATAACGGTCTCCAGGTCCAAGGCCCCACGCGCGAGTCCGAAGAGCCCCTACGGGGATGGCGTTCCGTTGAGGACGGTACGCGCGAGGGCGTTTGGTCGCTCTGCCTGGCGGCGGACAGAACCCGCCACCAGGTCTTTACGAACAGATTCAGCTTCGGCCGGATCAGTTAGTGCCCAGCGGCACGCTGGCCGGCTCACTATGGAGTAGAGAGGTGTCGCCGGCCATTACTGCCACTACTTCCGCGTCCTCCCACGTTATGGGTTCGTAGAGGCGCCCCAACTGCTGGATGAGCTCAACGCATTCTGCGACGTCCGACTCCGGGACCAGCTTCAGTTTACGGACGAACCAATGCTTCATGTAGGTTTGGGCACGCGTCGCCTTGTAGTCTGCCATCAGCCCCACTTCCTCAAGCCAGGCAGCCCTGGCCGCCTCGAGTGGGAGGTACTTCCGGAAGAACCGAGGGCCGAGCGAGTTCACCACGGAATTCTGCACCGCACCGTAGTAGATGTGGATGGGTACTTCCAGCACATCGATCTTGCGTGCATAGTGAACCATCTGTTGAAAGAAGAACGAGTCCTGGCCGAGCGCGCCTACCGGCTGCTCTAGGCCCTGGTCCTTCAACCAAGCAGTGTTCATGACAGCGGCTTGAATGCTCATGGGATAAAAGTCCAGGCGCGTCAGGAGACTGTCGGACGATTCTTGTGCGCGTTCAGGCGTGACATTCAATTTTTGACTGAGCTTGCGTGAATTGCGGAAGGTCCTGATGCCGTCCGAATACCTGACCATGTCTCCAACGGCCATATCCAGCGATCCGTCCTCAGCAAGTCGCACAAGCTTGGCGTAACCGTCGCATATCGCTTCGTTGTCCGGGTCCAGATAGGTCACCCAAGGTGCCGTTGCGAGTTCCAGGCCCTTGTTCCTTGGCCTGGACGCACTCCCCGAGCCGGTATCCCCAAACCGGAAAACTGTGATTTGGCTATGGCGTTCCTCCAGCTCATCAAGTATCTGCTGAGTCCGAAGGTCAGTGGAGCCGTCGTCAACCAGGATGACCTCCATCCGGGAAAAGATCGAGGACCGCTCCAGGGATCTAACGCACTTGTTGAGGAGGAATGGGCCGTTGTTATGCACCGGTACGACGACGGAAAGAACTGCTTCGGGGGGCGGCGGAGTTTCAGTATCCGCCAGCGACAGTGAATCTTCACGTCGGGCTATCCCCAAGGGATCAAGCGCGTACCCGTTGCCCTCTATCAGCGCACCCTCCAGATAGGCGTCGCCGGCATCCGAGTCGAGCCAAACGGCTCCCACTGAAGGATCGGGCATCGTTGAGAAAGTCTCATGCTCGGGAACCAGGCCAGCCACGCCCGCCTGCTGCACTGACTTCATGACGAAATCGACGTCCGCATATTTGAAGCCGTTGACCAGATCCTCAAGATATGTCGGTGCGTAGGTGAACCGATCCGAGAGGGGAACTGTGACGTCAAATTCAAGGCGTCGTGCCTGCAGCTCCTGTTGAGTCAGGATCTCCACGTTGTTGAGTGTCTGCCGCTGTACGGTCTCCTCTAGCGCCGCCGAGCGTGAATCGAGGACCGCGCAGACGCGGATCGCGGAAGCCGCGCCCATCGTCCCCGCAGTCTGAAGAATGTCAGCCATCCGGTCGTGGGCAAGGTGGTCCGAGAAAGCGCGCCGCAGACCCTCCATCTGGACTCCGTACAGGTCCCTCTTCGACATTCCGTCGAGAGTGGCGCGCACATCCTCACTCGTCTGGGCCGTGAGAACGTTGGGAAACCTGTTGTTGACCCCCAAGTTGTAGTTCGACAACACCATGGACCCCATGGCTTGCAGCTCGACCACCCTGTTCGCGTACATGGAAGAGCTGGAAATGACCGAATTCAGGTTGATATTGAAGTCGGACATCCGCTGGAGCTTCAAAAGCAGATCATGCTGGATGCTTGGCACGACATTCGGCAGATACTCTTCCGGAAAGAAGTAGCGGCTGTTCTCCAAAGACCAGTTTCGATCGATGATCACAAGGTTCCGTGATGATTCGAGGACGCCGTCGAAGATGGTCTTCGCAGCGGACCTGCGTGACTGATACCGCTGGGTATGCCACGAACCGGCGAAGAGCACATCGGGGAGACGGTGCCTGCGTGAGAAGACTGGTGAGTGGTGGTGGGGGTTGACCCCGAAACTCAGAACCCGGATCGAAGCAGCGTCAGGGCAATCCCGCGCATAATCTGCAACGCTTTCCGCGGCGCAGGTGAAAACATGGTCGGCGGACTGGGCAATGCTGAGGAATTGGCTGTAGTTCGGCGGATCCTCTTTTGAATAGAAAGCAACGGGCATGCCTTTGGCCCTGAAGTAGGGGACAACCTCTTCGAGCAAAAACTTCCGCTTTTTCGATTCCGGTGTGGCGAGCCCCTTCCATTCACCGCCGAGTCCCCGCCACGTGCTTGCAATCAGCAACAGCCCGGCCCCGTGGGCCACTTCCTGGTAATTCTTTGGGGTCACGTAAGCAAGACGCGCCGTTGAGTCGAAGCTCTTGTAGAGGAATTCGTCCGCGATGATGGCTACGTCAACCGGATGGGCGCGGAGGCTCCTCGAACCCAAAGACTCCGGGACAGCATCCAGCATGGGACGAAGGTCCTCGATGTAGCCTTGGAGATGCGACGCGTTTCGGCGGGCCAAGTATTTCTTTTTTGTTGTGGAGGGCATGACAGGTTTGCCTGCCAGCACAGAATCCACATAATAGCTTGAACTATAGAAGCCCTGCCGTGAATCTGCTGCCGTATGGCAATATTCCAGCTCTTCCAGCCGCTTTTTGGCGCGCCAGAGGCGATCTTTCTGGTGATTCACCGGTTCCCCCATTAGGACTTCCCCCGTCCGAGGCGCCGGCGTCGGCGCCAATACATCAGTTGCAGTGCGCCCAACATGGACTCAGACAGCGCACTGAGCTTTTTCTGCGCTTCTGCCAGGGTGCGCGAAAGGTCGTTCAGTTGTTCATCGCGCTCGGCCAGCAGCTTTCGTGCGCTGATCAGTTCCGCCTCACTGGTGGCAAATTTCTGACGGTACATGTCCAGCTTGAGGCGGGCAGTGAACAGTTCCTGGCTGAACTGCCGCCGTTCGGCTACCACAGAGGCCATCTCGACTTCCTGCTGATACGCGTCGCGCAGCTCAGCCTGGAGCTTCGTGATCTGGGCATCGTGGGCCAGGGCCGCGAGGCTGATCCCATGCCGGACTTGCTCAATATCCGGGATCTTATGGTCCATGAAAGTAGTGAATCTTCCTCTGTGGTAGCCGATGTGCCGTTAGTTTGCGACGGGGACTGCAGCGGCCGTCTCTGCAACTGCGTCAGGACCCCAGATACCCCGGGAGTCAATCACAGTCTTGCCCGCGTAGGCCGCAGGAGAGATGGCCTTGAATTCGTCATGGTCCACCAGGACCACAATGACGTCCGCCTTGGCGATAGCCTCCTCGGTGGCTACGAGTTGGACGTTCGCCCGGTCACGAAGGGCCGCCGGAAGGGCCTCCACGTGAGGTTCCACAACAAGGAGTTTGGCAGTGGGGAGTTGTTCTGCGAGTTCAGCGGCGATGCCGATTGACGGCGACTCACGGAGGTCATCGATGTTCGCCTTGAAGGCCAGACCAAGCGTAGCGATGACGGGTGTCGCGCCGGCTTCTTCAGCGGCCTTGCGAGCCTTTGCCACAACCCATTCCGGCTTGGAGTCGTTGGTTACGCGGGCCTGACGAATGAGCTGGGCTTCCTCCGGAGCCGCGGCCACGATGAACCACGGGTCCACGGCGATGCAGTGTCCGCCTACACCGGGGCCCGGCTGCAGGATGTTGACACGCGGGTGGTGGTTGGCGAGCCGGATCAGTTCCCACACGTCAATTCCGAGTTTGTCGCTGATGATGGACAGTTCGTTGGCAAAGGCGATGTTGACGTCACGGTAGGAGTTCTCCACCAGCTTCGCCATCTCAGCCGTGACATCATCCGTGACCAGGATTTCACCCTGGCAGAAGACTGCGTACAGGTCCTTGGCCAGTTCTGCAGCAATCGGCGTCACGCCACCAACGATTCGGTCGTTCGTGACAAGTTCGATCATGACGCGGCCAGGGAGAACTCGCTCCGGGCAGTGGGCGAAATGGATAACGGGTGCCCCATTGGCGCCGTCAACCGACAGGTCGGGGCGGAGGGCCAGGATATAGTCGGCCAGGTGACGGGTTGCGCGCGGCGGCGAGGTGGACTCAAGGATGACCAGTTCGTCACCCTTCAACTGGGGAGCGATACCACGCGCGGCGGCTTCGATGTAGCTCAGGTCTGCCGAGTGGTCCGCACGGAACGGGGTTGGGACAGCGACGATGTAGGCCTCTGCCGCGGGAGTTTCGGTTGTGGCGCGCAGGTGTCCCTGACTCACGGCGCCGGCTACGTGCACTCCAAGATCAGGCTCCACAAAGGGAACCTCTCCGCGGTTCACTGCGTCAACGGTGTTTTGGTTTACGTCGACGCCCACAACGTCAATGCCGTTGGTGGCAAGGATCGCCGCAGTCGGCAAACCGATGTACCCAAGGCCGATAACGGCCACAGTCTTGATGCTCGTCATTATTTCCCCTTTTAGTTAAACAGTGATGTGTTCTTTGGGGTCCCCAAAGAATTTTATTTCGCCGGAAGCGGCCAGCTCTTCGTCAGAGACATCCCAGGTGTGTCCGTCACCTTTTCGGTACTGGCAAAAATTGAATCGGTCTCCCGAGTAGATCAAACCGCCCGCAGTGGAAACGGCCTTGAGGAAGGCAGTGTCCTCTCCCCTGTTCAGCGCTTCGAAAGGATGTGATTCGAACACCTCCCGGCGAGCGGTTATGGTGGGCCCCATAACAAACCGCGTTGTGCGGTGTTCCATATGCGGAATCCTCAGCATGGTCGCGTTGGTCGCCGCAAAGTACATGTAATGTGCCTGCTTGCCCACAACATCCGCCTTCGAATAATCGAGGGCGTGGAGGAGGTCCACCAAATACCTTGGACCGTAGTAGTCGTCGTCGTCCATCTTGGTCAAGACTTCACTCGTTGATGCGGCAACGCACAAATTGAGGCACTCACCGAGGGTGACATCCCTGGACGCTGTCAACAACTTGAAGCGGTTCACGCCGTGCTTCACTGCGAGCTCATTCACTTCGCTTTCCGGCACTTCAAAGCCATGTGTCAGCAGGACCAGTTCCACATCGACATCTGCCTGGCTGCCAACCGTTGAGAAGACATGCTCCAGCTGATGCGGACGGATTGTGGGAACCAGCGCGCTGACTGTGGGCACCTCAAGCGGCTGGAAACGGTCAGGGAGAACCGAGGCCACCACCGACTCGGCGCGGTGGGCGTACGTGTGTTCGCTCCAGATCCGCCTCTGCCCGCGGTGGACCACCCTGTCATTGAGTTCCGAGCTACGGGCGAGCATACGGATCTGGCTCTCTGCCTGCTGGCGCGAGCCGGCAACAAAAACCTGGTCCGCATCAAAGAAATGGCTGATTGCCGCACTGGGAGTTGAAACTACAGGCGTGCCAGAGGCAGTAATCTCGAATATCCTCCGGGCGCACATGCTGGGAGAATCCACCACAGAGTTGACATTGAGGAACACTTTGTAGGCCCGGTAAGCGGTCAACATCTTGGCATAGTCAAGGGTGCCGACCACATGTTCGTTGAACGGCACCGGGAACTGATAGTTCGAATCGCCACCCAACTGGCGGGAGAAGATTTCAAGTTTCGGTCCCGACTGTGCCGAGGCATCGCGTGCCGCAGACAGCAGTACATCCATTTGTTGCCGGCGTTCGGGATACTTGTGCGCAAAATACATGCCTGCAAATGCGACCCCGCGTGCGTGGTGGCCCTGACCCACCCGGATGGGATTGTGAATGGCCGGTTGCGCGCCAAATGGGAGCGCCGCCACGCGGTCATGGCCCAGGTCCTCGCGGTAGGACGAGATGCGGTCTGAGTCACTGGTGAAGACGACATCGAACTCCCGGGCGGCCGGAAGGAAGTCGTCGTAATGGGGCGGATCTTCCTTGTTCCAGAAGACCGTCGGGATTCCTTGGTCACGGCACCAAGCCATGAGGTCCAGGAAGTCCTGTTTGGGTCCGGAGGTTCCCATGAGCTGGTACTTCCAGGAGCCTTGGTTTCCGTTCCATGCAGACTCCACGAAAAGGAAGTCAATACTGGTCTCTTCGAGCTGCTGACGCCACGTGTCCTTCCGCAACTGCAGCAGGTTCCATTCAAACGAGAACGACGCGATCGAGAAATCGTCCAGAATGACGCCCACGGTCAGATCGTCCCGCCGCGGACCCCTGTCCGGAACCCGGTGAGGTGCAAAGGCAGGGGGAGCTCCATTTCCCCCGGAGCGGGCCGGGGACGCACCCCTGCCGCTGCCTCCGCTGAGGCGTCTTTCGATTTTTTGCCTTCTCTGCCACTCCAGGACCTGGGCGGTACCCCCCTGCCTGAAGTGCCAGACGGCCTTGCGGATGCTATCGATCAAAGAAACTCAACGCCCTTCCATGCGGCGCCCACTGGCCCGCTCCAACACACGCGTGGCAACAAGATTTGCCCGTGCTTCATCCTTGATCCGCGATGCTGTCAAATTGTTGCCGCGGGAAAGATTCGACGAAAAATCCTTGTAAACAGCAGCTGTCTCGTCCGGCGGCCCATCCATGATTAGTTCGCCCTTGTCCAGCCAAATCGCCCGGCTGCACATATCGCGGATGGTGTCCAGGCCGTGGCTGACAATGAATACACAACCGGCTTGGGCCCGAAGTTCATCCATTCGTGCCTTGCTCCGGTTGTTGAACTGGGCATCGCCTGTGTTCAGCGCTTCGTCCACCAAAAGGATCTCTGGATTCACTGCTGCGGCAATCGCAAACCGCAGCCGTGACGCCATTCCGGACGAATAGGACTTCATTGGGAGATAGATTGCCGAATCAAGCCCGGACACAGTCACGATGTTGGCGAACTGCGCGTCGATCTCCTCCATGCTCATGCCCATGGCGAGACACCCCAGGACCACGTTTTGGTCTCCTGAGAGCTCCGGCACCAGGGCCGCGTTAACGCCCAGCAGTACGGGCGTACTCGAGGCATATACAGCCCCTTGCGTCGGCGCTACCTGGCCGCTGATGAGTTTCATGATGGTGCTCTTGCCGGAACCGTTTCGGCCGATGATACCCACCGATTCGCCACGTTCCACCACCAGCGAGATTTCCTTGAGGGCACTAACGGTCACAAGGTTGGGCCGCTCGAAGATCTGCCGGACCCGGTTACGCAGGCCCCTGCCATTAGGGGTTTTGCCCTCCGAAGTCGGCACCCTGTAGGTCATCCGTACTTTATCGATCACCACGCACGGGGGTCCGTCCAGGAAAGTTGCGGTATCAATCGCGCCCATAAGTCTCCTCCCCTTGCCAGAAGAAGATGAAGCCGACCAACAGTGCACCAAGAGCGACAACCCCCAGCGTGGCCCATGACTCCCAGGAGGGCACGCGGTCATAAAGCAGACAGCTGCGCGCTATGTCGATGACGTTGTACAGAGGATTGAATTTCAAGATGGCAATCAAGGTCGGATCCTTAACAAACCGTTCATACGAATAAAAGACCGCAGAGCCATACATCCACGCCCGAATAAAGAACGGCAGGAGATGCGTCACATCGTGGACCCTTGAGATGATCCTGGCCAAGATCATGCCAATTCCCAGGTTGAAAATTCCCTGCAGGAGAACCGCAGGTACCAGCAGGAACCAGAGCAGGCTGATGTTCTCCGCCGGAGGAACGATGACGATCAACAACAGCATGCCAAGGATCAAAGGCACCGCGGAAAGCATTTCACGGATATTGGCACCCAGTGGCAGTGCAGCTCGGGGAAAATTGAACGCCTGGACCACGGACTTACCGTTTCGGATGGAGCGAGCCCCGGAAGTGATGGCACCTGCACTGTAGTGGAACAGGAACACACCGATCACCAGGTAGCCGATGAAGTTTTCGATCCCATGGCTCGTCTGCAGCAACAAGCCGAAAATAACGTAGTACGTCAAACCGTTGAAAACCGGGTTGAGGAGCAGCCATGCGCTTCCCAGGCGATCCTTGCGCGTGCCGCTCTGCACCCGCGCCCGAGCGTCGTAAAAAATGAACTGCCGATAATCCCACAGCTGAACCAGGTAGTCCAGGAAACCGGGCCGCGATCCAACACGGGACAGCTTGCGAATATCCACGGACATGCGCTGAATTGCCGCCGGCGGCGGAAGCTTGGTCTTTTTCGCCGACATCAGCTGGCCCTCCTCATATAGTTAGTCGCCAAAGTCTCGTATGCCCGAACGTAGGCTTCCGCGTTCGCCTTCCACGTTCTCGTGGCCAGCACGTCCTGCCTGCCGGCTGCCCCCAGTCGAAGCCGAAGCCCGCTGTCTTCAAGCAGGCTCCTCAGGGTTTCGGCCAACTCTGACGGATTCCCCGCTTCGGTCAGGCGGCCGTTGACGCCGTCGTTCACTATCTCGCGCAGGGCATCCAAGCGGCTGGCAACAACCGGCCGGGCAGAAGCCAGTGCCTCCACCGGTTTCAGCGGTGTCACTGAACGCGTGACCGCCAGGTCCTTTCGGGGCACAACAAAAACGTCCAATGCTTGGTGATGGATGCGTGCTTGGTCCGATGGAACCCGCCCCGTGAAAATGGTGCGCCCAGACAGTCCCAACCGTCGCACTTGCTCTTGAAGGGCCGGAGCTGCCGTCCCGTCCCCCACTACAACCAGCCTCAACTCTGGCACCCGTGGCGCGAGCAACGCAAATGCCGTGACGAGGTCATCGAGTCCCTCGTAATCAACCAAGCTGCTGACAGTGCCTATATAGAGCCCCTCTGGATCGAGGCCCACAGACTGCCGTGCGTCCCGTTGCGTCATGGGCTCGCGAAGATAGTCCCCACCTACGGCGTTCGGAGCAATAAGTATCCGCTCCGCAGGAACTCCGGCGGCGAGGATGTTCTGCTTCATGGACTCGCCAAGGGTCACCACCATGTCGGCGCTCCGCACGAGTTCGGCCTCGCGCTCGACGAAGAGCCGGTAGCGCTCGCTGTTCCGTGCTTCCGGTCCCCTGGTCGAAGCCCAAGTGTCAGCAAGTTGTCCCCGGACTTCATAGACCCATGGAATGCCCAGCGCATTGGCAACTTCGCGGGCCACAAGGCCGTTCACGAAATGCGTTGTGGTGTGGATGACGCTGGGACGGAACGCACGTGCAACCTGCAGCAGCGCCTCCGCCTGCTGCTGCAGCCTGCCGTCCATGGTTCTTGCCATTTTGCCCTGCAGTAAACGCTGGTAGGGAACGCCGTCGACGACGTCCATCCCTTGGGCGGCAAGAACACCGATTTGGACGGGGTAGCCCAAGCGGGTGACCGCCAGAGTCTCCCATCCTGCCTCTTGCTGTGCCGTCAGGATCGAGTGGCTGCGTCGAGCGTAGCCACTGGCCGTGTGCGGAACAGAATTCGTCAGCAGGTGAAGGACACGGCAGGGCTCCGGCTTGATCTCCACCTTGCCCAGCGAGGGTCGCCAGCCTTGGAAAACGCGCAGCTCGGATTCAAGTCTCACACGTAGTTTGGCACGGCTCTTGCTTTCGCCTTCCAGGAGCGCGACGGCGCCCTGCATGTCACCGTCGTACCACTGACGTCGCGCTGAAGCCGCCGGGAAGTGCTTGCTTGCCGTCGCGTTTGCCAAGAACGCATCAGCCCAGCCAGCCTGTCCTGCGGCCAATGCGACTTCGGCCGCCTTCCGAGACTGGTCCGGGGATCCGGGTCGGTTGAGCGCATTCGTAAACCGACGAACCAATGCGGCCTCGTCCCCGGCGGCGTGACTGGCCATCATGAAGACCGGACGACTGGAACCTGGCGCGGCGGCCGAAAAACTCCGAGCCACAGGACGCACAATCGTGGAAGGCAGGCGCCTCAAGACCTGAAGCGCCAGCACGAACGGGGCCTCTGTCAAGTGCTCGGCTACGGTGTTGGCTGCCAGAATCACATTCTTCAGCACTGGAATCATGAGACATCGTCCCCAAGCCGCGCAACCGCGTCCCGACCAACAAGGCACGCAATTTTGGACATGTACTGATTAGCCAGTTCGGCGTAGTCCGCGTGCTTTTGGACCCATTCCCGTCCGCTTTGACCGGCAGCCAGTCGCGAGCGGTCCCGTGCAAGCTCACGCCACAATTCCGCGACGGCTTCCGGATTGGCGGCAACAACATCGCCGCCCTTTGCGTCGAGGATGATTCGTTTGGCCTCGCCCCGTACAATCGCTGTCACATGACGGCCCACAGCAAGCACTTCATACGTCTTGGACGGGATGGTGGTTTCGAAGGACTTCCAGTCATCGCGTAACGAAACAATGCAAGTATCGGCATCGCGATACTTTTCAAGCACGGCTGATCCGTGGACTGAGGGGAAAAAGGTCACAGGCGCGTTGAGCTCCCGAGCCAGTTTGACCAGTTGGGGCCTGGTTGTTCCTTGGCCAACCAACGTCAGATGGAAGCCGTCTCCAAGCAGGGCACTCGCACGAATTGCTATGTCAAGTTTTTGGCTCTTGCCATGGTTGCCAAGGTAGAGAGCATGAAATCCATCGCGTTCCAGCGCAGGCGGTTCAAGGAACGGCACTGCTCGCAGGTCTAGTCCGTTGCTCACGGTGGCAACATTTCGCACCCCCCGTTCCCGCAGAGTCTCTGCAAAACCCTCAGTGACAGTAATCACCAGGTCTGCCCTGTGTTGGACGAATTCCACGGCGTGTTCCGCCAGGCTCTTGACGCGGCCCTGGACCAAGCGCGCATCTCTGGCAAGGTCGGGCCATGCATCCCTCATCTCCACGATCAGAGGGACTCGGCGCAGGCGGGAGAGCACAAAGCCCGCAGCCAAGGTCGGAAGACTGGGCGCAGTCGCAATGATCGCATCCGGCTTCGGGCCCGCGAGCCCTGACGGCACGGACATGATCGCCGAATACAGCTGATCAATGAGCCGGGCCACTGCCGATCGGCCCATATGCCGCAGATAAGGAACGCGCCGGATCCGTTCGCCGTGCGGCCCGGTCTGGGTGGTGAACGCATAGCCAGCCTCACGGCGTGGCAAGTCACGTCGGCCATTCGGGTAGTGGGCGACGGGCGTAACAACATCAACTTCCCAACCGGCAGTTTGGAACTCTCGTGTCAGGGAAGACCACCGGCGTTGGGGTGGGCTGTGTTCGGGCCAGTAGGAGTGCGAGAGCAACATGAGGCGAAACGGTGCCGAGGTTGGGTCCGTCTCAGCACTATCCCCGGGGAGGGAGGTATTCATAAGCTACTTGTCATTGAGACGGGGTCGGCGAATCCCCTTGGAACGCAGAGCACGGAAGTATGCGGTGCCGAGGAGGAGCAGGACCAGAACGGTTAAGCCTTGGACAATGGGGTTGTTTTCGGCGACGGGAGCCAGCGCAGCCTTGAGCGGACCAGTTACATCAGCGCTGGCAACGACCGGGGCTTCGGCCGCCTTGGAGGGCGGGGGCGACGGTGCAGGCGAGGGCGCTGCGGGAGCAGAACTGGCTTCTTCAACCGGGAGTTCCGCCTGTTCTTCTCCCACGTAGTACTCGTTGGCCGGTGTAGTTGGCAACTGCTGCTCCACGACAGCGGGCGCCGACGGTACGGGGTCGCTGACGGGAGGCACTACCGGAGCTGGAACTGTCGTAACGGGTTGAGGCTCAACGGGAGCCGGAGTCGTCACCACCGGGTCTGTGGTGGGCAACGGTTCAGGTTCCACTGGACCCGGGCCCGGGAGCGTCGGAAGAACGATTTCGGGGAAAGATGGCTGCGGTGATGGGCTCGGCGAATCTGTTGGCGCGGGCACCGGGTCTGTTTCGGTAGCCAGCGCAGGTTGGGTTCCAAGGAACCCGAGAATGCCGAGCACCAAAGCCAGTACCGCAGCTTGAACACGCCTGATTCCGGTGCCCAATGTTCCCCCTGTAGTAAAAGATCAGATTGCCCCGGCGCCCGACTGCTACTCGCCACCGTGGACAAAACGGCCTGAGAACCGTTCCACGCAGGGAAGCGCCGTGGGTTAGTTTATCGTATGGATAAGGGTCCGCTTGGGCCTCGGTCGACTGCCCGGCCGTTGATAGATACCTATGCCAGGGCTTTCTTGCCTCTCATATGTCAGTTCCGCTGTTGTCGACACGAAGGACTCCATGCCGATCCCCAGCGAAATCCCGGGCTCCACGGCGCGTTCACACAAGGACCGATTTCCCTTCCGGTCTGCGATCGCATTCGTGGCCGTAGCCGCGCTCTTGATCGTTTTGAACTATGGCCCCGCGGTTATCCCTTCCCCGGACAGCACACAGGCGGCGCCCGAACTGCCTAGGTACCCGATCAGCGGCTTCTTCATTTCCTCGAGTGCCACAGATGCCAAGAACCTTCGGAACTTGGAGGAGATCAAGGCCTCTGGCGGCGATACGGTCATCACCTTCGGCACCTCCATAGTTCCGGCTTCAGCGGACTCTCTGCCAACAGACTGCAAGATCGACGGCGACGATTGCGCCTCCGTTATCGGCGCTGGACTCAAGATCAATCGTTACTTCACGTACTCGGACGGAGGCCAGTGGGGCAAGGCTGCTTTGAAGTGCCCCCGCGACCGCTACGTTGAGAACCAAGGAAAGTCCTACACAATCATGGTCTTTCCGAGCAACGACACCGGCTGTACAGCCAAAGACGGTAGGTACGACATCATCGTGGCAGGCGGCAGCCCGCTCTCTGCCACGGACCGCACTGTTTCGTTGGCATCGGCAGCTTCCAAACTGGGTATGAAGTTCTACGCTGGCATGCCGGCCCCGGCAAAGCGGACTGATTTCGAGTACCTGCCGGACACCAGCTTCCTCAACACCTTCACAGCCTTCACGGATCGGTTCCTGCGTTACCAGGCCCAGGCCAATAACGCCGACGGGCTCACAGGGTTCTACCACCACCTCGAAATGCCCGTTACAGACAACCCGTTTTTTGAACCGGTGCTGTCTTTGTACAAGATGCAGAACCAGGCGATACATCGGATCCTGCCCGGTCGCTCAGCCATTGTAAGTCCCTACATTGAGGCTCGAAAAGACTCCGCAAATATCACCCCCGAGAACGCCAAGAATGGGATACGCAAGATCGCGCAGACGTCCGGAGGCCTTCACCTCTCTATCGCCATACAGGACGGCATGGGAACAGGAAAGGGTGCGGCCTACTCCGCCGCCGAAGCGGGGAGCCCAGTCGACGAGTTTGCAGCCAGCATCGTCGGCAACGGAACGTGGGCAGAGAAGTATGTGGCTCCCAATAGGGATTATTTCAAGGCCGCAGCACAGGGAATTGTGGGAACAGGTGCAGACCTGTGGGCCAACATGGAAGGCATGGCTCCGGCCACAAAGGCTAACCCCTGCGATAAGAGTCTCAGGGGACAAACTACCGCCGACCGAATCGGCACTCAGCTCCAACAATTGGGAAGCGCCCAGAAGATCATCTCCTATATGTGGGATCCCTACTTCACTTGCAGCGGCGCGAACCCACCACTCAGGGACACCCTGTTACATGGACTGGGCTCGCCGCTCGTCACGGACTCCAGCTACGACGCGGCCACAGGCGAGCTGAGGATGGAGGGATTCAACCTATCGGGAAGTACCTACACATTTGAGTTGACCGGCAGTGGCGAAGCCGACCAACGGATTTCCGGCGAGCCCGACACTGTTGAGGCATCTTCTGGGGAACCCCAAACCCGAAATCCACGTCTGGAAACAATCACCATCACAACGAATCTCAAGCAACGGACTGGAGACGATTCCTATGCCGTTTCGGTATCCAATGAGTGGGGCACTAGCAGTGACACAGGTCGCCCCAAGTCCGGATAGCGCACCGTTGAACCGGTCCGCACCATCGAATTGATAGAATCGTCCCTGCTGACGCCGACACCTAGGAACCCATGACGCTGCCGACTGACACCGAATCTTCCTCGACCGAGTCCCGGCCCAGACGCCAAAAGAGTGGCAAAAAGACCGCCCGGAACGTACTCCTTGGCTTCGCCGCCGTGGTTGTTGTGGTTGGTCTGGTGTGCGGCCTCTATCTCTTCAACTTGGCCCAGACCTTCAACAACGGGTCCAGCAAGATTGACGCCGCCTTCCCCGAGGAATCCACTCGTCCTCAGAAGGCGGAGCCGGTCAACGGCACTGCCGCCATGAACATTCTGGTCATGGGCAGCGACAGCCGCGGAACGGACCAGGTGGACCTGGAAACCAATGCGGCCACGGACCAGCGCTCGGACACTCTGATGCTGGTGCACATTCCTGCAGACCGCAAGAACGTCTACGCTGTCTCCTTGATGCGAGACCTCTGGGTCAACATACCGGGGAGGGGCGAGTCCAAGATCAACGCCGCTCTTGCCTATGGAGGAGTGCCACTGGTAGTCCAGACCGTGGAATCCCTCTTCAACCAACGCATCGACCATGTTGCGATGATCGACTTCGAGGGCTTCAAGGGCCTGACGGATGCGCTCGGCGGAGTCGAAGTGGATGTGAAGATTCCATTCTCTCCCAACGGGGGGCCCATGAAGGGGCACTACTATGCAGCCGGCAAACAGACCTTCAATGGCGATGAAGCCTTGGCATTCGTGCGGGAGCGCAAGTCGTTCAGTGACGGTGACTACCAGCGCGTGAGGAACCAGCAGGCATACCTCAAGTCCATGCTGAGTAAAATCATTGCCCGCGACACCCTCACCAACCCGGTGACCGTGAACAACATGGTGTCTGCGGTGTCTCCGTTCGTCAGCGTGGACAAGAGCTTCGACGCGGCGGCAATCGGAAGTCTGGCTGTGAGTCTAAAAGACCTGAAAGTCAATGACACCGTGATGTTCACTCTGCCTACACTCGGCACTGGCACATCCGCGGACGGCCAATCGATCGTAGTTGCGGACACTCAAGCCATCTCGGACATCGCAGCGGCACTATCCAAGGACCAGTTGGGTACGTACGTCACGGCGCATTCCCTGCAAAAGGGCAACTGAGGCCTGACCGAAGATTCCGTTCAACCCCGGCTCCCGCTGACTGCGGCAGCCGGGGTTTGACTTTAATTGCCGGCTTTTTGAGTTACCTCGCGTACAAAGGCCCACGCGTCAGCAGCCACGCGCTCAGGGCATTCCCACAAGATGAGGTGCCCCGTCCCCGGATAGATCGTGAACCGTGCACCAGGAATCCGTGAAGCGAGGGTCTCTTGGTGGGATCGGGGCAGCAGATGGTCGTGCGCGCCCCAAAGGATGAGTGTCGGCGCCGCGATCGAGCCGAGCTCCGTGGGAGGCACGGCTTCATAAAGACCCCTCAGTGAGGCCTTCCAGACAGCCGCCGGCATGGCCAGCCCGTCCTGGACCCTGTCTTCGATGTAGTCCGATGCGACGGCATGGAGCAGCCGGTACCAGACCAGCGAGTCACGCACCCATTCCACGGAAATCGGATCAACCAGCTGCTCAACCTCGTCAGCGAAGGGAGGACGCGTCTCCAAACTCAAGGGAGCACCCACCAACACCAAGGAGAGCACCAGGTTGGGATGGGTCACGGCTAGCTGCTGGGCCACATATCCCCCGCTCGAGGAGCCCAGAACATGGGCGCGCTTCACCCCGAGGCACTCGCACAAGGCGGCCACGTCGTCAGCAACGTCAAGGAGTGAATAACCCCCATCCGGCTTGTCGGCACCACCATGCCCTCTCAGATCAGGGGCAACAATCACCGCCGAGGGAAGCGCGGCAATCAGCCTCACGAAACTCCGCCAGGATTCGCCCCAGGCGTGCAACAAGAGCAGCGGCGCGGCGCCGTCGTCGTCCGTTTTTCCTATAGAGCCTTGCACGAAGCACGTCACGCGGATCCCCGTGCGCAAAGCTACAGCCCTGATTTCGGCCTCCATGGGGCCACCCTACGCCGCCACCGGGCGCCTGCATCAGTTGTTCCGCAGTGCAACAACGACTCGGTGAGCTCGGCTTGGTTGCTTCCCAAGCCGTGCAGCCCCGGGTTGCGTATCTCATCTGACTAAAACGATGATCAAAATTACCCGACTGAGTAGCCATTACCCATTTATGCGCTATATTTCTTGACAACTAAAAAGAATTTTTCGTTTACCAGTGTAGGCTCATTGGCAGAACAAATAAGTAACCTGCGGAAAACTTGCTTCTCGCAGGAAAATATAGATGGGGGAACCGTTGGGGGCGGATGAGCTATCGGCACGGCTGTGGCGCGAACGAAGGCAACTCGATTACTTGCTCTTCGCCCTGGAAACGCAGCTCCTGCATCTCAAAGCAGGGAATTGGCATCGTCTGGGTTTTACCGCCGCGGAACTCGAAAAAGTCATCGAGAACCTGAGATTCGATTCACTGGCACGGGGCGTTGAAGCCTCCTCGCTGTTTTCCGAGTGGAACGAGCCCAACGAGCAGACGCTTCCCGCCGTGGTCACCGTTGCGCCATCAGGGCTGTGGCAGGAACTGCTGGAAGAGCACAGGCGCTCCATGGTGTCCCTGCTGGCCTGCATTGATGCAGCCACAGCAGCGAATAGGTCGCTCCTGGTTCAGGGGCCAGGAAATGCTGCCCGCATGCCGGAGAGCGGGACAAACGAACTGGCGGATATCGCCCTGGAAGCCAACATCCAGCGCGCCCTGACGGCCGTGGCCTCCGCTGGCCTCCCCGCAGTGAGGGAGTTCTTGGGGCAGTGACCTACTTGCGCGGAAATTACCTTTTTCTGCGCAAAACAGAGCCATCAGACGCCTTTGTAATGCGCGCAAATTATCAGAATCTGCACAAAATGAATCCCATAAGACACCTTTGTATTACTGACATATCACACCGGCTACCTTTTTGCCATGCGTCGTTTGTCGGTTTGAGATGTAAGTAAAGTCCATTTACGATGGAGCTTGAAGTGTCAAGTCACTCGAAAGGTGACGTTGATACTGCTAATTTACGTTCGGCGCCCGCAAGGGCGGTAGGGGCAGCTATGGGGGCTGATTCGTGAATAGATTCGTTGTGTTGTTGAGTTCCAGAGCTGCACGCTCCGGACATGCAGTCCTGGCACATTCGCAGCTCACGAGCTGACGTCATGACCACGTTCTTCTCTGCCACGCGGACCATCGAAGTCGAGTCCGTTGCGGGCTCTACGTGGCTACGGGCCCAAAGCATCAAAATGAGGTTTCTTGATCTCGTCTGCGTGATCGTTGCCGTAGCAGGTGCCCACTTGCTCCGCTTCGGAACAGAGGACGTGACGGTGGCCGGCGGGGACACGGAATTGTCCTACTTCACGCTCTCCATAGTCCTGGTCATCACGTGGACGGCCATCCTGGAGTTCGGAGGCACGCGGGACCGGAAAGTCCTGGGCACCGGCACGGAGGAATACAAGCGCGTCGCCGTCTCATCCTTATGGCTCTTCGGAGCCCTGGCTGTGGTCTCCTACGTCTTCCAACTGCAGACGGCCCGCGGGTATGTTTCCGTGGCTCTGCCTCTGGGCGTGGCACTCATCCTCGCAGTCAGGTATGCCCAGCGACGTGCATTGCACAAAAGCCGCCTGACGGGACAGAACCTCCACCACGTGCTCCTCATCGGGGCCCCGAACAACGTCAACCACCTTTCGGAGAAACTGAACCAACACATCGTGTCCGGTTACAAGCCCGTGGCTGCGCTCCTCACCGAGTCCGGACTGCCTGTCAGGGATGACGTGCGTGTCCTCGGCTCGGCGCCGGACGTAGACATGGTGATTGACTCGATCAAGGAGTCAGGTGCGGACACTGTGGCTGTGTGCGGTGGAGCGAAGTTGGATCCGGCCTTTCTCCGCCAACTCGGCTGGGCGTTGTCCGCTCGCGACGTGGGAATGATCATGGCCCCTGCGCTGACGGACATCTCAGGGCCTCGAATCCATATGCAGCCCGTAGCCGGGCTCCCATTGATCCACGTCACCACACCAAAGCTCAGTGGTTTGAAGGCCTTCGCCAAACGGGCTTTGGACATCGGTCTTTCGTCTATCCTGCTGATCCTGCTCGCCCTACCCATGACCATCATCGCCATCATGGTGAAACTGGACAGCCCAGGCTCGGCCTTGTTCTACCAGGAACGTATAGGCAAAGGCGGCCAATCATTCCGAATGATCAAATTCCGTTCCATGCGGAGCGACGCCGAGACTCTGATTGAAGCCTTCCAGGCACAGAGCCAGGAAAGTGTCATCTTCTTCAAGATGAAGGACGATCCCCGGGTAACCCGACTCGGTGCTTGGATCCGTCGGTACTCCATTGACGAACTCCCCCAGCTGATCAACGTCCTGAACGGCACCATGAGCCTGGTGGGTCCCCGTCCGCAGGTTGCCCGCGAAGTGGAAATGTATGACTTCGCTTCCGTCCGTCGACTCCTGGTCCAGCCTGGTATGACTGGCCTTTGGCAGGTAAGCGGGCGCAATGACCTCTCACTGGAGGAATCGATCCGGCTGGACCTCTACTATGTGGAGAACTGGTCCTTGGCGCAGGACCTCATGATCCTCTTCCGTACCGCCAAGGCCGTCATCGGCAAAGACGGCGCTTACTGAGCCTGGGTCACGGGGACCCCGGCAGGCTGCGCGGAAGACCGTGGATCATCGGCCGCCAGGAGACCGAAGAACATCCAGATGGGCAGGAACGTCCACGACGACTGGGTGGACACACCAAGTGCCACGAAGAAGGCGACCATCAGCAACAGTGATGCCGGCCGACGGTTACGCCAGATGAGGAACAAGATCAGCACCGCGAAAGCCAGCAGGGCAAAAATACCCAATTCTGCAGCAACGTGGGCATAGGCGTTCTCCGCAATAGGCCTCGTTTGATCAGTCGAGTAAATCCACGGCAACTGGCGTCCACTCACATATTGATCGAAGTAGGCCCCATACCTTCCCGGACCTACTCCGAACAATGGATTGTCTGCGCTCATGTCAAAAGAGATCTCCGATTTGACGTTCCGCAGGTTCAATGACGTGGTGGCAAACTGGTAATCGGGCGCAAATTCCGTGAAGCCAAGTTTGGCCAGCTGACGTCCGAAGGTGGTACGTAAACTGTCGGAAAAGAGCAGGGCAAGGACGCCCACCAAACCCACCGCCATCAAAGGAATGGCAACCCTGGAGAATTTGAGCACTACGATCACAGCCAGACCCACCGCAATTCCGGCATACGCCGTGGTGGACTGCGAATACAAAATCGATAGGCCGGCAACAACCGCAGCAGCATAACTGCGGTTATACAATGCAACCAATATTGCCGTCCCCGCGAAGAAGCCCAGATGCTGGCCCTCCAGGAACGGTCCCGAACGGAGCGTCTCCACCGACCCGTCCACGCCGAAGGTACGGAACCCCAGAACCCGTATGAGGTCCGTGGAACCGGTGATGGAGGAGACCCACTGGAGCAGGACGGCCACTCCGCAGAGCCAAATTGAAAGCGTGATGGCCCTTACGATCTTTGTTCGGTCGATCCGCCGAAGCACAGACCAATAAGAGAGAGCGAGCAGGGCGTAGCCCGTGTACAGGAGAAGGTCCGTCGCAAAGCCACGTTCATACCCAACCTCGCGGAGGCCACCGGCGTCGGGCGTGAAGTTGACCAGCGCCGAGAACAGGGTAGCAAGAGCCAAAAGAGCGACGGCGACGCTCGCCAGGTCCCGCCGTCGTGCAGTCTTCCGCGGACCCAGGACAAATACTGCTATCCCCAGAACGCCCAGGATCTCGCTGATCTTAAGGGGAAAGCCCACAGGCAATGTCAGCGCGTACTGGAATGGCATGAACACCACGCTGAGCAGCATGAAACGCTCGAACCACCGGCCTGACAGCAGGGCAGGCCGGGCCATGCCCGCCGTCGGCTTCTCGGTCATCTTCAGCGCGCTCATGGCCTACTGCTCCCGAACACTTGCTCCCCCTTCAAAATTCTGTTTCAGTTCCCACAACGTCAGCGCCCGCAGACTACCTGCGGAGCAGCTTGCCAAACCGTCTGAACCGCGCCCCAACAAGGCTCATGGTGGACCGCCCGGCGCGCGCCTCCGACGCCGCCAGGACGTCGGCTTGGGGCCAGACCGCCCGTTTGATGAACCGTAGGCGTTCCCGGGGCTGGAGGGACCTGAAAATCATCATGTAAGCCCGCCACCACCCCTTGCTTTCGCGCCACTTCCAATTCAAAGGAGGCTCATGATCGACTGCAAAGGAGACCTCGGGAAAGGCCAGGCGCAGGCTGGGTTCCAAGACGGCAGTAGCCCTGACGTCCTGGGAAAATTCAAGGGCCGGCCTGCCACCCAGTCGCAGGACTTCAGCCAATTCCTCAGCATGACCCGAGGCTTTGCTGTGCCGGGATTCAGGCCGCAAGTCATGCAGTGCAAAGATGACCGCGTGCGTTGGGAGGTCCGGCGTGAGGACCGGAACTCCCGCGAAGTCAGTTTTCACACTGCCTCGCAATAGCCGTGCGAATACAACGGGGTCAGATTCAGAGCATCCGGGTACGTGTCGATGGACATCAATTTCGCAGCCCCATGGTCTGGGTTCCAATGCCACGGAATGGTTGAACGTCAGGCCCGTCCACTGGTCTGCTTTACCGTTCCAACCCCACGATTCCAGCACACTGCACAGCTGCTCCAATCGTGCCGGATCAACCCACACATCCACGTCGCTGGAGTGTTCTCGCTCCCGCAGGCCCTGTCTGTGGAGCATGGGTCCTTTGATGCAGACGGCGTCGATTCCGTGGTCGCGGGCGATGCTGCCCACCAGCGAATAGACCATTTCGTGGACCGGTGAGGACAACCACGGAACGTTCAGTCGATGGACCCGCGCCGGATGTGCCACATCACGGGAGGCGATACCCGCGGCCTCAAACTCACGAACCAAGGCTCGGTCATCGGCATTCAGGTCAGCATCCGGAACAGCGGCCGCCACCAGCCGATGCCACAACCCAGCGGGTCCGCCGGCAAGTCCCATGGGTTCGGAGGGCTGGGTGGCCAACAGCATTATTTCCACATCGGTTTGGTTCTCATGCCAACTGCGGAGGTCCAAGGCGCCATAAGAAGTAGCCACCCAACTTGTCATTTGCCGCCCTCCCCCTGGACATCCGCATAAATGGCCACCAGGCTGACGAATGCCTAACCGGCCTAAAACTTCTCCCATAAGAAGCTACAGCAAATAATTGACAGTTGCCTTACGAGTAAACAATCCACACAAAACCCCAAGGGCAGGAAGATCAGTTACCCTTAATCTTAGTCTGAAATCGGACTCACGCCGCCACAGCTCGTAGCAAGTAAACTATTTGCTCAACATTGGGCCGTGCCCGGCAGTGTTCAACTGACGCGCCAATGAATGGGGGAACATGGCGATCAGCTTCTTTATGCTCGTGCCGCACCGTACTTACTCCCCTAATCAGAGCGGATTTAGCAGGCAGGTGAGCGGGATTTGAAGATGACCAGAGTCCTGCATGTGGTTGACCGGGTTGACGGCGGAGTTCCCAAAGCCGTCCGAAGTTACATTGAGAACAGTCCCGCGGAATTCGACCACCACGTTTTGTCTCCTTTCCAATCAGGGGTTCCCGCTCCGGTCTGGTCCGGGTTGGCCGTCGCGCATCATGACCTTGGCACGGGACTGTTGAAGAGAATCGCCATGGTCCGGGCAACAGTTGATTCCGCTTCGCCGCACGTGGTCCACGCCCACTCAAGCTATTCCGGGCTCTATGCGCGCATCAAGCGTCTGGCGGCGCCAGTGGTCTACGAACCACATTGCTTCAAGCATGACGACCCCCACACCTCATCCGTTCAACGCATTCTTTACCAGGGCGTGGAGCGATACCTTTCCCGTCGGACCTGGAAGTTCGGCACGCTCACCTCCCACGAAGAACGCTTGGTGCGGGCGCTGGACCCCGGTGCTACGTGCATCGCAATTCCCAATCTGCCTACCGTGGCTGTGTGTGCACCCGACAAGACCTCTGCGGGCGAACCCACCGTCTCCATGGTGGGCAGGATTGCGCGACAAAAGGACCCCGCCTTCTTCCGGGATGTTGCAGCTCTGCTGGGCTCACGGAGAACCGGGGTACGGATGCGGTGGATCGGCGACGGCGAGCCTGAACTGCGCAAGTCGCTTGAGGACTCCGGCATTGAAGTGACCGGTTGGCTCGATTCAGCCGGAGTTGCCGAGGCCCTGGCATCCAGTGATGTGTACGTCCACACGGCCGCATATGAAGGGTTTCCGCTCAGCATCCTCGATGCTGCGGCCCAGGGCGTACCGGTGGCAGCACGGTCCATCAATGCCCTGGAGGGCTCCGGACTGCTGCAGGCAAGCGACCCGCACGGACTAGCCGATCTGGTGGAAGCCATCCTGGGTGATGCCGAAACACGTGAACGGGCCCTTGATGCCAATCGTCAACTTCTGGCACGCATGAACCGGACAACACTGCACACAGCCCTGCGCGATCTGTATGACTTGAAAGGCTCCGACCGTTGACCACACTGAAAAGGGTGTCTTTCCCTTCCCGCATCTTGTCCCGCCATGTGGGCGGCAACACCACGTATGCGCGTGAGATCGCCAAGGGCCTGGAGCTTCGAGGGATCCAGATCGGGCAGCTTCGCTCCAGCAAGCGGGCGGCGCTGACCGCCGTCAGTGAGACCTGGCAAGGACTGACCTTGCCGGCAGTACCTGGCTCCGTGCTCCACTACAGCGCAGACACCGGTCCGCTCCTACCCACCCGTGCACCTTCGGTGGTCACTGTCCACGGCGTCGCCAGCCGTTGGATCACCACCGCACGATCACCCCGGCAAGAGAAAATCTGGCGCACGCGGGTACAGCGGGCCATCGCCTCGACGGATGCCGTGATCACTGTTTCCAACTCCAGCGCGAATGATGTGGCAGAGGTCTTTGGCGTCGACCCGTCGCGGATCACCACCATCCCGCACGGCATCGACACGAACTACTTCTCCGCGCCCCGCGAACTGAGCCAAAGACTCCAACACCTTCGCAGTACTCCCTACGTGTTGTACCTGGGAAACATCGAGCCTCGAAAGAACCTGGTGGCACTGGTTGAGGCTTTCTCCCTGTCTCCGCTGAAGGAACTCGGAGTGAAGCTGGTCATTGCCGGAAAGCCCGCATGGAACGCTGAAGAGTCCATGGCTGTCATCACTGCGGCAGGCGTGGAACACCTGGGTTTCGTTGACGACGACGAGAGGGTGGCACTCATGCAGCACGCCACATTGTTCGCCTTCCCGAGCCTGTATGAAGGGTTCGGGTTCCCGGTCCTCGAGGCCCTTGCCGCCGGAACGCCGGTCATTTGTTCGGACCGCGGATCGTTGAAGGAGGTCGCCGGGCCTTCCCTCCTGTTCGAGGACACCGACGCCGAATCGATTACCCGGGGCATCGCCGATGCACTGGGAAGCTCTACTGCCCTGGATGACGTTCGCCGCACTGGCCTGGAATGGGTCCGTCAATTCAGCTGGGATGCGAGCGTCGACGCCCACACCACCGTTTACGAAAGGGTGTTGCAGCGGTGAAAGTCCTGATTCTTCATGCGTACAGCGCCAACAACATCGGCGACGGCATGCTGGTTACCGAGGCGATCGAGCTCCTCACTGAGACCTTCCCCGGCGAGGAATTGCAGCTCACGCTCTGCGCCTCCGATCCGGACAGCTTCGATCTTCCCGGTGTGACGCTTCGTGGGAGCAAACCCACCCGACGCGGCTATGATCGCGACTACCTTGCTACTTTGCGCAGCATGACGGACTTCGACCTGGTTGTGGGTGTGGGCGGCGGATATCTCCGCGGCGGGAACTGCATCGAACTCGCCAAGGCGCTGTTGGTCCACGGTGTCCAGCTGCGCGCGGCCAGCCGCCATGGCCACAAGGTAGTGTACCTTCCGCAAAGCATCGGTCCTCTGCGGCTCAGCAGCGCCCCATGGTTCCGGCGCCATCTCGGCAAGCTAAGCCGGGTGTGGGCACGGGATGATCGCACTGTCTCTGAACTGCGACTTACCCCGGTGATCCAACGCGCGCCGGACATGGCTGTGCTCCGCGTCCCCGCACGGAACAGCCATTCCGTGGAAGCCATACCCGTGTATTCGGTACGCAACCTCCGCGGTGGCCTTCCCTCCCCCGTTACAGAACTCGCCGGGCTGATTGGTACGTTCGACGGTTATGTGCAGAGCCAAACGGGCGGCAACCAGGACCTCTTGCCCATGCAGAGCCTGAATCCGCAGGAGATTCTGCGCCGCGAAGACCTTTTGGAAACCGGGACACCGAAGCGGGTTGTGGTGGCCGTCCGCCTGCACGCTGCGCTGATGGCATTGCAGGCCGGGCACTACGTGATCCACCTGTCCTACGAGCGCAAGGGTTTCGCCGCTTTCGAAGACCTGGGCCTGCGGGAGCACGTCCATAATGCATTCAGCTTTGAACCGGACGCAGTACATCAACAGATCCAAAGGCTGCTAAACAGCGCGGATGCCCGCCAAGCCTACGATGCCGCCGTGAACAGCGCAGCCGCCTCGACGAGCGGTGTATATGCCACGCTAAGCGAAAGCCTTAAGGTCGCAGCCCGGAGCGTTCGGGTATGACCGCAACCGCCACCAAGGCTGCAACTCGGCACTCCGCTTGGCAGTCGCTCGTCATGGTGGCTTCCGGCGCCGTCACAGCAATAGTCCCCGCGGCCTTCCAAGCTGTGGCGGCACGGTTGCTGGACCTCGACGCACAGGCCAACCTCGCGGTGATTCTGAGCGTGGGTTCCTTTTGTGCGGGAGTGGTGGCAGCCGGGTTGCTGGAGCCCCGGATGGCAGATGCCAACCTGACAGACAAGACATACATCCCTCTGTGGGCCACAGTGTTAGGCGTGGCCGGGTGTGCAGCAATGATCGTCTTCCCGGGTTACATCCTGGTTCTCGCGGTGGCGTTGCCGGCAGCCATGATGGCTCTCCAGATCGGCAGGATGCATGCGGCCTTCACAGCGGGGTGGGCCATGGAAGCCTCGACGGCAAGCGCCCTTGTTCTCGGCTCTGGCGCCGCACTGCTGCTATCCCAGCAGGGATCCGCTGCGGCCATCCCTGTGTTGGGTGCAGCGATCATGGTGGCCATCCTGGTCCGTGCGTTCAGGACTCCTTGGAAAGTATCCGGACGGCCGCGCTTCGCCCCCACCGCATGGATCACCCTGGAAACAGCCATGGTAGCCCTGGTCCCCCTGGGCATCGTAGCCACGGTATACCTTCTCCAGCGACAAGAAGAGGCGGTTGCGCTCAAAGCGACCATCACCGTGCTGGGAGCGCTCCAGCCCATCCTGGGCTACATGCGCACGCGGCTCCTGGGAGCGCACTCCAGGAGTCTGACCCTGGGCATGTCCGGGCTGAGCGTCCTGGCGATTGGCTTGATTCTAGTTCTGGATCTACTGGGTTTTTTCCAGTCCCTGTTCGGCTCCTCATGGACCGTGGTCACGTTCGGCGCATTGGCGCTTGCCTGCCTTTGGAAGCTCGTGAGCATCCCGGGCACGCTGCCGTTTACCTATTTGCGCCGGGCGGGCCTGGTAGGGCAAGTGTTTTGGATCCGGGTGGTCTCTTCCCTGTTGTATCTCGCAGTCAGCGTTGTCCTCCTGCTGGCGAGTGACTCGCTGGTGGTGCTGTTCCTCGGCCTTACCTTGGTTGAAACCGCCACTGGGCTCCTGCTATATGCCAAGTACAGATCGGTGGCGCGCTCCCTCGCAGCGTCTTAGCGTCAGCGGGACGAACTGCTGGACAGGGATCCATTGAGGGACCACTTGTCGAAGGGGAACAAGAACCACTCCACGCGTCCCGTAATGTCTTCCCGGCGTACCGTCCGGACACACTCCTCGGCCGCAGTCAGGCCACGGCAGGCCGCCAAGGAATCCGCCGACTGCGATCGATGATCACCCAGGACAAGGTATTGGTCCTCGCCCAGGCGTATCGGCGCGAAGCAGCGCGGTGACGCCACCGTCGTCGAACAATCCAAGGTCCCGGCGTCGAAGGCAAAGTCCTGGAAGACGTAGGGCTCTTCGACGGCATCGCCGTTGACCTTTACCCGGCCGGCGGCCTCGCAGCACTCCACGGTGTCTCCCGGGAGCCCGATGACCCGTTTGACGAGGTACTCAGTGTTGCCGGGTCCTATCCCTGTGAGCTCTCCAAACCAGCCTACGGCCGTTCGAAAGACCCCTCGCTCGGGTGTTGGCCCCCACGATGCGGGCTGGCGAAAGACCACCACATCCCCCCGTTGCGGCTCGGGCGCCAGGCGGTTCACAACCACCCGGTCTCCGATGTTGAGGGTCTGCTCCATGGATGCCGAAGGCACTTGATAGACCTTGAGAAAAAAGCCCTGGACAAGTGCTACGAGCAGGAGGGCCAGCACAGCGTGCATCCAAGGCGAGCGGAACAAACGACGAAGGCGGGTGGGTTGGGAAGTTTCGGTGGTCATGAGCGTGCTGCAGATGTGCGGACCAAGACTCCCGCATCCGCCAACTCTCCAAGAATGCCCACAATGGCATCCTCCAGCGGCTGCTCCGGTGGCGCACCGAAAAGCTCGTCGACTTCCCGGACCAAGCCCGCGAAGTCGAGGCCATCGCACACCGACCGCCACACAACAGGCCCTACTCCATCAAGGACATGAACCATGCGGTTGCTGTCCAAAATGGCAGTCTGTCCCCCTGTTTCCACCGCGTCAACGACCAAGGCGGGAACGAAAACTTCATCACCGTAGGGGCTCCGGACGCCATCCAGCGCATTACTGGGAAGGACCACATCCCAAAACTCGGGCTCTTCCCTGGCCAAAAGCTCGGGAACCAGCGGGAGCACCTGCGCAGCATCTTTGTAAGTGACCTGCTTGAACGCACCACACCTGTCCACGAGACTCGCCACCAATTGCAATGGCCTGTCCAGGTCAGCCAGATAACTGACTTCCGGGACTATCGCCGCGAGTGCATGGCAAAGCCCCAGCGAGCTAATCACTGGTGGCCCATCCAGGTCCTCGACACGGGACACCAGGACCAGGGCACCAATGTCCAACATCCCGGCGGGGAGGTCCATGAGTCCGAGAACCGACGGCGCAATCTGCTCCTTGTAATCCCGCTCCGGCCTGATCACCGACAAAGGCTTCCGGTAGGGATGCACCGTTCCGTTTGCTTCAATTCCCACGGTTTCGTCAGTCACGTACCCGTAAGCGGCGCCCAGGGCCCGGGCCAAGGTGGTCTTACCCCGCCCCGACGGTCCGATGAAAGCGGCAACTCTTCCGGAATCATCGGCGATCCCGGCAGCGTGCAGCATCAACAACTTGCCGCGCCTGGCCTCGATCGCGGCAAGGGTGGCGTATGTGGACAGCTCCGCAATGGAGCCCGCAAGACCGTTCTCGTCAGGGAAACGCCACACCATCTCCGCGACGGGACGCACGACGTCGTTGGCCGGCTCGCTGCTACTGGGCGCAGCGTCCCGCCACGGCCCAATGAACTCTTGGAACCGATCCTCGTTGAATCCATGGTCGGCGAAGTCAAGCCTGATCCTGACCAGTCCGCCCAAGGCATCCACCAGAATGTCACTGCCCTGCATGTCCCCCACCTGCCCTCGTCGGGCCCTTCGAAGGGAGCGCTTCCACGTCCCGGGCCCTCAAATACTTTATTCGACTCAACAACGCACAAAACGCGTCAGCCGGAGCGGCTGACGCGTTTTTGCCGGAAGGATGTTCCTTGCGGAGGCTTTAGAGAATGCCTGCCCCAACCGGAACAGAGATGGTGCTGGTGGCGGTGAGGGTGCGGCCGGCCACGACCACGGTGATGGTCACCGGGAACGAAGCAAGAGCGCTGATGGAGACGCCAGTGCTGATACCCGCCAGGCCCCACACGATCGGGACGTTCAGGGTGCCGTTGCTGGCAACGGTAACCGTGGTGGTGCCAGTCCACGTGGTAGCGGGGAAGCCATACTGTCCGATGATCGGCGCGCTCTGGTAAGTGGCTGTACGCTGGCCGGCAGTGGTAGCCGTTCCGTTGAAGGAGGCAACACCGAAGCCACGCGCCCGGCCAACAGGGAGGTTGATGCCGGCGGGGCGCCCCACCGCGACGGTGACTGTAGCAGTTTCACCGGTGACAGCTCCCGGACCGTTGCTCACCGAAACCTGGGTGGGAACAGTGACCAAAGCCGTCGCCGTCAGCGTACCGCCGCCGTCGAGCAAGTTGAGGCTGAGCAGGGACGTTGAGGAAGCCGTAAATGCCAGAGTCAGGTCATTCACGGAAGCCACCGCGGCCGGCGCTGCAACAGCGGCCGCAATTACCGGGACAGACCATGCTGCACCCTTAACGACAGCACGCCGGCTATGCGGCTTGGAAACGGTAACTTCGTCGCTCATCAGTTCTTCTTTCAACTCGGGATGAAAACCATCGGTTGGAATTCAGCGAGTGCCGATTTCCCCCATCAGGCATAGAGACTACCGAGGCATTTTCGTGCCAAATGACAGATTGGGCATTGCTGAGGAGATTGGCGCTAAATGGCTTAAGGTATGCACGGAACGTCCCCTGACGCGGACGGCGACGCGTCATTTTGCGACCACAATTTCCTCGCCGCCACGTTTGTCCCGCAAGTCCTTCGGTCCACAGCCGTAAAGCTCGTCCAAAGCCCTGCGCAGGGCCGCCGTGGTTCCGAAACCGGTCTGCTCTGCGATCTGTTGGACGCTGAGAACGTCATACCGGGTGTCGGTGAGCAGGGTGCGGGCCAGCCTGCCGCGTTGCCTCCGGATCTCAGCAGCAATGGAGTTTCCTACCTCAGCAAAGGCGGCCTGCACCCGCCGCAACGAAGACTGCACCGCCCTGGCCACGGCGTCCGGATTGAAATCCCTGTCCGCGCAGCGCTGCGCGATGACGGCCATCGCCTGGTCGCGCAGCACTGACGTCACTGAGGTGGAACTCCATCTGACCCCGCAGTGGTCCAGCAGCAGGCTTCCCGTCAGCTCCAACAGGATCTGTTCGGTTGCATAGGACTCAATGGCCGAACTTTCCCGGGATGGCTGCTCCAGGATGGCACCGACGAAAGCCTCGGCCGCGGCATCCAGCCTGGATTTCACCCGGGCAACCGTCACGCTGTCCAAGGCGTGTGGCACGAATGTCTCTGCCGCAGCCCGCTGGATGGAGATACTCCTGGCCTCGCCCTCCCCCACGAAGGGCGACGCCAATTCCAGTCCGCCGGGCACTATGACCACCGTTCCTTCACCCGGGATCATGGTGCCGTCGTTTGGATCGCGGACACCCCCGGAAGTGACGAAGTAGAGATTCACGTTGTCCGGCGAATCGCTTGGATCAAGCAGCTCCAGATCGCCTGAAATCCAGCCCAGGGAAACGGCACCGAATATGCACTCTTGATGGCCCCTTGACGTTACCCGCTCAAGTCCGGTATCCGCTGCGTCCCGTTCGAGACAATCAGTATCCTGCATTGTCATAAATCCCCCATCCCACCCACTGGTGAGTCGCCCCTATAGAACTGCACGTTACGATATCCGTGACGCAGTTCAAGAACCGCGTTCTTTTTTGTGTCGTGGGCACACAACTTCAGGGGGACATTTTTTATGGAGCTGACGGACTATTGGAAGGTCCTCCGGGCGCATTGGATTTCCGTTATCGCGATCACCATCCTGGGCGGAATTGCTGCCTTCGGCTGGACCCTGACCCAAGCCAAGGTCTACAGCGCTGACGCCAGCGGAATCATTTCGGTGGGCGTCAATAAGGACCTCGGAACGGCCATGGCAGGCGAAACCTACTCCAAGTCCCGGGCCAAGTCCTACCTCGACGTTGCGAAGTCGCGATCCGTTGCCGAGACCGTCATCCAGGACCTCAATCTTCAGGACACCACCCCGGAGAAGTTGATCGCCCGGGTTTCCGCGCAAAACCCGCAGGACACCGCCACCCTGAAGTTCACAGCCCAAGCCAACAGCCCCCTGGCGGCCCGCGACCTCGCCGAGGCCTGGGTCCGCGCCGTGGGCAAGCAGGTGGGCCAACTCGAAAAGGGCGACGCCAACAGCACCGATACGTCCATCGTGAGCTTCCGTTCGCTTGATGCGGCCCAGCTTCCTACCTCGCCGTCCTCCCCGAATACAAGGTTGGCCTTGGCTATCGGCCTGGTCGCCGGCCTGCTCCTTGCCATCGGCTACGCGCTGCTGAGGAACGTCTTCGACCGCCGTGTCCGCTCCGCCGTGCGCCTGGAATCCGAAACCGGTGTGGCCGTGATCGGCACGGTCCCCTTCCACAAGAACTTCGACGGTTCCAACCGCATCGTGCTGTCCCAGGGCGGTAACGACCTGGAGAACAAGAACCACCAGGACTACGCCGTCGCCGAGGCCATCCGCGAGCTGCGAACCAACCTGCAGTTCATGGACGTGGACAATCCCCCGCGCATCATCGTGGTCACCTCAGCACTCCCCGGCGAAGGAAAAACCACCGTCATCGCCAACCTTGCCCAGACCATCGCGGCGTCCGGCCAGCGCGTGGTTGTGGTGGACGGCGACCTCCGCCGGCCCAAGCTGGCCAAGACCTTCGGGCTCCTCACCAACGTGGGCCTCACCGACGTGCTCATTGGACGCGCAACGCTCAACGACGTCCTGCAGCCGTGGGGCGAAAGCGGCGACTTGTTCGTGCTCGGCGCCGGCTCCGTCCCGCCCAACCCCAGCGAACTGCTCGGGTCCAACGTCATGCACACGCTGCTTGAGGACATCGCCAAGCATGCCATCGTCCTGGTGGACGCCCCACCGCTCCTGCCGGTAACAGACGCCGCGATCCTCACGGCCCGCACTGATGGCGCCATTGTGGTCAGCCGGGCGGGCAAGACCACTTACGACCAGTTGAAGAGGGCGCTGCAGAACCTTGAACGGGTCAAAGGACGACCCCTGGGCCTCATCATCAACGGCGTCTCCCGGAAGTCCTCGAAGGGCGAGGATTACGGCTACCAGTACTACACGTACTACAACCGCAAAGAAGCAGGCAGCGAGGCCCCCAATACCACCCACGTTCCGGCCTCCGAGTCACAGCCGGTGGCTCCAACGGATCACGTGCCCCTTGAAGGCCAGCGCCGCGGCCGCCGTCGCGAAAGCACCCCGGCACTGTGATGCCGTCCAACGCCGGCGCCCAGCCGCCGTCGTCGATCCTGACGGTCTGCACCGGCAACATTTGCCGCTCACCGCTCGCGGAACAGCTGATCCGTGCCCGGCTGGCCAAGGCCGGAATCGGGAACTTCTCCGTGGCCAGCGCAGGACTGCACGCTGCGGTCGGCGCCCCCATGGAGCCCTTGCCAGCTGCCCTGTCCACGGAGTACGGAGGCAACCCCGAGGGCTCGGTTGGCGAACAGATCACCGACGAGTCCGTGGCAGCAGCCAACCTGGTCCTGACCATGACCCGCAAGCAACGTGACGAACTGGTCAAAAGGTTTCCCGGCGCAGCCCAGCGGACCTTCACCGTGGCCGAATTCGTGAAGGCCGCGCAGACTTTGCCAGTCACCATGAGCCAGCCCGCGGCGCCCAGCTGGGCCGCCGTGACCGGCAGCGGTGCCGATTCCGCCGTCGCGCGTTTGGTGCGGCGAACCGCGGCCGTCCGGTCAGCCGCCGAATTGATCGACGCCGACGATATCCCGGACCCCATCAACGCCACCGAGGCAGTGCACCGCGAGGTGGGCCACAGTATCGCCGGTTACTGTGATGACGTTGTGGCGATCCTGGGCAAGCACCTCTAATTACTCCGGCGCAGCCACCAGCGCGAGGCAGCAGCGCCGATCACTGTGCCGGCCGTGTTGGCGATGACGTCGGACAACGCGGTCACCCGTCCGGGAACCAACAGCTGCGTGAGCTCAATGAACGTGGACGTCGCGGCTCCCAGAAGCAGGATGCGCCACCAGTTCCAACGCTTTGGCCAGAGGAGCCGGACCAGTCCGCCGAACGGGACGAACATGACAATGTTTGAGACGAACTCGACGGCGACGGCCGCTTCCTTGAGGGGCAGACCCAAGGCCGCGAGCCAACCGGCGATGATCCCGACGAACCCCGTAACCGCGCCCGCTTCCTTGGACGGCAGGAAGACCACAAAGGCCAGCGCCACCAAGTAGGCCCCGAATGCTGCATGAAGCCACCTTTGGGCGCGGCGGGTGGCGGAGTCCTCGGCGGTGGTCATTCGCCAAGCCTAATCGGCACGCCGACCCGCTGCAGACGTTCCAGACATCACCACTGTCTTGGAGCCCATAAGTGTGAAAACCACGGGTTCGCACGCGCTCGGTACGGTGAATAGACAAGGACAGCGATCAGCGGCCGCCAGCGTCAGCAACGCAAAATTCGCCATCAGCATCGACGCCGTTACCCAGCCACCCCTGGTCCCTGAGTAACGGCGGCACGCCCACCATCTCACTGTCGACGAAGGGTCGATACGCTGCCGTGTATCGGCGGTAGAGCCTGGCCAACGGCTACGATGGCGGGCGCGGGCCAGAACGTAATGCCCCTTGTCCTCTGATCTAAACTGCACGACTCAAGGCAGCCGGGCCTGATGAACAGCCGGGGTAGTTCTTGGCGTTTCCGCTATAGACTGCCCGGTACAGACGTACTTGGCGTCACGACTTCCGGGGGACTTCATGAGTGTTGATTTAGCTGGTTCGCGCGCGTTGGGGCTGAAGGACTTACGACGCCGGAGACAGGCGGCGGGGACAGTGGCCACCGGTTTGGCGATGGCCTTGTTGTTGGGAAGCACGGCTGGATCGGCAAGCGCGGACGTAGTGACGGACCGATTCCCGATCAGTCAGTGGACAAGGACAATTGCGGTGAATCCCTTAACGGATACAGCCTATGTCGTGTCCAGCCAGGGCGTACGCAGCATTGGGAAAGAAGGAGCCCAGGAGATCTACGGCAGTATCGGCGACGCTGGACAGCTTGCGGTCAACGCAGTGACCAACAAGCTGTACATCAGCAATCCAAACGGCTCGGTAGTTGTATTCGACGGCGTAACCAAGGCAACCACTGAAATTCCCCTCGACCCCGGCCCAGCCGCAATCGCAGTGAATGAGAAGACCAACAAGGTCTATGTCAGTACAGACAGCGGCCTTGTCATTATCGACGGCGCAACGAATACGACCACTCCGGTCCCTGGTTCCACCGCCGCCCAGGACATCGCAGTCAATCCGGTCAACAACACGGCCTACGCCCTTTCCACAGGAACGCTGAAAGCCATTGACGCAGCGGGCAAAATATCGTCCACAGTATCCGTGGGCGCAGGTGGCTTCCTGGCTATGGCAGTAAATCCGACGTTGAACAAAATCTACGTCACCACGGCACCGAAATACGGCTCAAGCGTGAAGCTCATTGATGGTTCCAGCAACACCATCACGGGCACCGTGGCGTCGAACGCTCCTCTTGGAGCCCTCGCAGTAAATCCTGTTACCGACAAGATCTACGTCAGCTCCGGCGACGCCGCGAGCACTTCGATCAAAGTGGTGGATGGGGCAACCATGAAGGAGTCCGCCAACGTAGTCACCGCCAGCGCGGTCCGGACCATGGTGGTCAATCCCTCGAACAACAAGATCTACGCCACCATGGCAGTTCGGGGAGCCACCATCATTGATGGCCGGAACAACAGCAGCAGCGTCCTTTACACCGGGTGGGATCCTGGGTCCGCGGCCGTCAACCCCCGCAACAACAAGGTTTACGTTGTCAACACCGCCGAATCCGGCTTCCAATTAGCGCAGTTCACAGTTGCCGTCATTGACGGCAATGCTAAGAAGCCGCTGAAGAACGACTTCAATGGGGACGGCACGGCCGACATCCTGGCACGTGACACCTCCGGAGTGCTCTGGCTTTACCCCGGCAACGGCTCTGGCGGGTGGCGGCCCCGGGTGCAGGTGGGACAAGGCTGGAACGTCATGACGGCCCTCATAGCCCCCGGCGATTTCGACGGGGACGGCAACGCCGACGTATTGGCCCGCGATTCTGCCGGGCTGTTGTGGTTCTACCCACGTAATGGTTCCGGGAGCTGGAATCCGCGGGTGCAAGTGGGCCACGGTTGGGAAACGATGAACTCGATGGTGACCCTCGACTTTTACGGCGATGGGTATCTGGACCTCATTGCACGCACCGGCAGCGGATCATTGACGCAATACATAGCTGATGGGAAGAGCCGATTCCTTCACCCTGCGTGGGCAGGTTCCGGTTTCTCCAGCGCTGCAGGGCTGTCGGCTATCACCGGGGTGGAAGACTTCAACGGTGACGGCCTCGGCGATCTGGTTGCCCGGGACGCCACCGGAGCGCTGTGGCTCCACGGCGCCACCGGATTTGGAAGCTGGCTTCCCAAACAACAGATAGGCCAGGGCTGGAACTACATGAACTCGCTCGTCGGTCCGGGCGATTTCAGCGGCGATGGCAAGGCAGACATTCTGGCCCGCGACGCTGCCGGCAACCTGTGGCTCTACGCCGGCAATGGCCCGCGTACCTGGCCGTCCGCGGGCGTCAAGGTGGGTACCGGCTGGAACGTGATGACGGCCATCCTCTAGGAGCACGTGCGGGACGGGTCAGGCCGCCCTAGGAACCATCGAACGTGGCACTCGTGCTCCCCTGCGGCACCACAACGTGGACAGCGTTCCGCTGCACGCTGAAGTCCGTGGGCGTTTCGGTGGCGATCTCGCCGTCGAGGTTCACTGACATCGACGGCTCGGTGAACAGCCGGACGTTTCGCGTTTCCAGGTGGTACACGCGATCGTGCTCAATGAAGCTCCCATCCTTCAGTAGCCGCGCGATCTTGACGTGCTCCCGGAGTGGCGCCGCGAGGATGGCGTAGATGTCCAGGGTGTGGTCGTCTATTCCGGCCATGGGCGAGACGGTGTTCCCGCCCCCGTAGTGCCGGCCGTTTCCCACGGCCACCTGGAGCAAGTCCTCAAGCTCCAGGGTTTGGTGGTCCCCGTCCGGGAACTCCAGGCGGGCCCGGAATGGCTGGTGCCGGGCGTACGCCTGCACCGTGGCGATGCCATAGGCGAGAGGGCCGATGTGCTTCTTCAAGCGAGGGCTCAGGGCCTCGGTAACACCCACCGAGAGGCCCACTGAGGCGACGTTGAGGAACGGCTTGCCGTTGGCGCGTCCGAGGTCGATGTCCACGATTTTCCCGTCGGCCACCACGGCACACGCCTCTGCGAGGCCACTGGGGATCTCGAGTGTCCGGGCAAGGTCGTTCGCCGTGCCGAGCGGAAGGACACCGAGGGCGATCTCCGTGCCGGCCAAAAGCCCCGCCGCCAAGCTCACCGTGCCATCCCCGCCGCCGACCACCACAAGGTCGTGCTGCTCCGCGGCCACCCGTTCAAGTGCTGCCCCCAGCTCCGCACCGGAGGAAACCGCGTGCACCGAGGAAAGGGGCAAGCCTGCCTGCCGCATCGCAGCGACGGCGGCGTCACTGGCAGCGGCACCACGGCGTGACGCGGCATTAATCACCACGGCAGCAGAGCGTACGTCCCGGGCAGAAGTCATGTGGTCCATGGTAGGTGTTTCCACCTGGGAGAAACCTGCGTACTGGCTGGACGGCCTACTGCCTGGCCCAGCTACCACAGCCGTGGGCGGTGAATCTCGGTTCCGGACGCAACCCCGCGCCGTCGCAGCAGTAACAACGCCGCGGATGTCCGCTATCCTCTATCTCAGCCACGTCCAGTTGGCAATCTCTGGTTTGGAACAAACACCGAACAGGTGCTGAACCTCAAACGTTCCTTGGGGGAACCATGATGTCATCCGCCTCCACTGCCGGTGGGCGAAAGCGCTTTAAGCTTCTCGGTGTGGGCCTGGCCACTGTGGGAGCGCTGCTGTTGTCTTCCTGTGTTGCCCTCCCCTTGCCGGGAATGCCGAAGGCAACACCCACCTCGCCAGCCCCAACCAAGGCGCCCAATGCGCGGAACACCGAAACCACGACGGCGGCATGGGAGGTTCCGCTCGAACCCCTGGGACAGCCTGTGGTTTCCGACGGCGTCGCACTGGTTTACGCCAAGGCTTCCGGTGGAGTGGAGGCGCACGCCATCTCTGTTTCCACTGGCAAGGAGCTCTGGAAACAACCCGTGCATCCCGGCTACGAAGCTCCCTCGGTCCCCTTGGAACCTGCCGTGACCAAGACCGCCTCGGGCAGGAGCGCTGCTATTTTCCTGCAGGCGAGCCCGCCGCCGAAAGACACCGACGGCTCCATTTCGTGGTGGACAACTGCTGTGGCGTTTGACCTGCAAACAGGCAAGGAGTTGTATCGCGGACGGCCGGAACTGGTCAGCACGCGTCCCTTTGCCTGCGATGACATCGAGGACATGTGCTTCATTGCCTACGACGAGACAGCGACGACACTGGAACATTGGGTGGACCTCGATGCAGGCGAGGAGTTTGCCGGCCCTGACGTCAACCCGCTCACCGGCAACTTCAGGCCAGTGGGCAAGCAACTCTACTCAGTGGTGAAGGGCGGGGTCGAGAAGCTTGCCCACGTCTCCTATGGCGAGGTCCTGTGGGAGGTCGACCTGGAGACGTTGTTCGGCAAGGGCGCCACCACGGACATGGGAGGCTACTTCACGTACTCCGAAAAGCTGGACTTGTACGTGGGGTCAGTTGGAATCAATCCGACAGACACACCGCCCGACAAGTTCATGGAGCGGACCTTCACCTTGAACCTGCGCGAAACCACCAAGACAATCGGCTTCCGTGCCTCCAGCGCCAGGCTTCTGTGGTCTGCCGAGGGGTCGCATCTGGACTGCGCCAAATCTGTTGGGACCGCAGCTACCAAGCTAGGAGACGGTGAGGCTCTGCCTGTCCGTTGCGAGTACATCGACGGTTCCGTCGAGTTTCCCTCCGCAACGTATCGGGGCGGCCATTCGAAGGTGGTCGGCTACGATCCGCTGACTGGCCACGCAGAGTGGGAAAGCAAGCCCGTGGAACTGCGGACATGGGATACCTACGGTCTGCTGCCCTCGGCGACCCGCGGCGACAGGGTAATTGCGGGGACGTTCTATAGCGCGAATCTGTTGGACACGCGCACCGGGAAGTACGGAGGGACCACCTTCGAGGACGTCTTCGTTTGCCTGAAGCCCACCACGTACACCACTCCGCCCAACGGCCCATACGAAAACGTACCCGGAACCGGCTCCTTTTCCGCTTTCCCCTGCACGAAGGGCGGAACCGCCGTACCATCGTTCACCTTCGGCGCCCTCACCGACGTCGACACCACGGACGACGGAATGGCCGTCATTTCGCTGGAGGGCAAAGTGGCCGGCTACAAGCTCCTGAAAGACTTCACCTAAGCCGCCCCCGGCGCCGCTTCGTCGGCATCCACCGGAGTGCTCTGGTAGTGGGGATTCATTCTCCCGCTTTGCCCTGCAATTTCCGACGACGTTCGGCGGATCGGGCAACGACGCTGACTATCAGGCTCTTCGAAGCGTCGGTGGGCCTGACGTGCAACGTGGAAGAGAGCCCCCGGCCTTCGACCGCCATCGACGCGCTCACCTGGTCAGCGATGACCTCAAGCGGAACCCGCGCAGGTGCAACTGAAGTCAGACGGTGGTTGCCGCTCATGGGCTTGGCGGCGTCGCGCGACTTTCTTCGCACGGCTTCCGCTAGCTCTGGGGTGTAACTGACTCTCTTCATCTCACATCCTGATATGCCGCAGCTGGCTTGAATGGCGGGCCATCCCTTGGAAGGGCTTCACCATCATTCTGCCACTCCCGACTGCGGGCTATCCCTTGAAAACCGAGGGCCGCTTCTCCTGGAACGCGCGGAAACCCTCGGCGTAGTCGTCGGTCTTGCACAGGCGTGCCTGCTCGGTATTCTCCTCGGCCATGGACTCCCAAAGCCCCAGCCGCTGGTCGCGGATGTGCGCCACGAGATCCTTGGAGGCAACGAACGCCTGGGTCGCACCAACAGCCACCCGCGCAACGATTTCGCGGGTTGAATCCAGCAGGACCTCCGCCGGCATGGCTCGGCTGAACAGCCCTTGCGCCACGGCCTCCGAGCCTGAGATGAGGTCCGCCGTGTAGATCAGGTCCAGCGTGCGGTGCATGCCCAAGCGCTCGGTGAAGTACCAGTGGCCACCCGAGTCGAGCGTGGCCCCGAGCTTGGCAAAGGGAGATCCGAACTTGGCATTTTCCGCCACGTACACCACGTCCGTAGCCAACAGCAGCCCCAATCCAACACCCAGGCAGGCCCCGTGCGCGGCCGCGAAAGTGGGCGCAGGAAAAGAAGCCATCTTCTTCAATAGCGGTTCAACCAAGCCACCAAGGTACGCCTGGGCATCGTCCGTTTCGGGCGTGACTCCGGCAATGTCGCGACCTGCGCAGAAGGCACGTCCGTCTCCGCGAAGGAGCAGCGCCCGCACTTCACCGCGGGAGGCGGCGGCAGCAGCGTCGTCGTACGCCTTGCCCAACTCAATCAGTGCGTCCTCGTTGAGCGAGTTCAGCTTTTCCGGGGCGTTGAGGACAATTTCGGCAATGCCGTTTTCAAGGGAGAGTTCGATCATGGGGACTCCTTAGACGTCGAAGTCGACGGTCACTTCTTCGCTGGTGGGGTGGGCCTGGCAGGTGAGGACGTAGCCCTTGTCCAGCTCGTCCTGTTCCAGGGCGTAGTTCTCATCCATGGTCACGGTTCCGGTCACCAGCTTGGCACGGCAGGTGCCACACACGCCGCCGGCACACGCGAAGGGCACGTCCGGACGGACACGCAGCGCGGCGTTGAGGATCGATTCGCGGGCGTGCGTCGGACTCGCGACGTCGCCGGTGAGGCCGTCCAGCTTGAACGTGATCTTGAACGTTTCCTGCGACTCGTCCTCCACAACTGGACGGCCCGCATGACCCTCGGGACGGTCCGGGCGGCCGGTGGTGAACAGCTCGAAACGGACGTGCTCAGGCTCGACGCCGCGCGCAGCGAGCGTGTCACGGCACAGTTGGACCAGCTCGAACGGCCCGCACAGGAACCATTCGTCCACGTCCTCCGCGTGGATGGCTGAAGAGAGCAGCGCCTGCAGCTTCTCCGCGTCGATGCGGCCGGTCATGAGCGGCGCAATTCGCTGTTCGCGGGACAGCACGTGGTGCAGGGCCAGGCGCGACGGGTACTTGTCCTTCAAGTCCGCCAGCTCCTCCAGGAACATCACGTCCATGGCTGCCTTGTTGGCGTAGATCAGGTCGAAGCGGGTCTCCGGGTTAGCGGCGAGCAGCGTCCGGGCAATCGCGATGACGGGTGTAATTCCCGATCCAGCGGCAATGGCCACGAAGCTGCCCGCATCCCCGGCAAGCTCCTCGGGGTGGTTCATCGAGTTCATCACGTTGTGCTGCACGGCCGCGCCATCCTTGCCGTGCCGGGAGATGAACGCACCCTGCGGGCTCATGACGTCCAGCACGTCACCGGCCTTCAGCTCGGCATTGGCCCACGTGGAGAAGACACCGCCCAGGTCCTTCTTGATGGCCACCCGGATTTCGCTGCTGCCATCCTCGAAGCTACGCGGCTCTGCGCAGATCGAGTAACTGCGGCGGACCTCGTGCGGCTCACCGTTCTCATCCGGCAGCGTGGTGCGCAGGGCGACGTACTGGCCTGGAAGGTAGTCGTACTGACCAGCCAGCTCTGTGGGCACACCGAACGTTACCTCGATGGCATCGTCCGTGAGGCGCCGGACTTCCGAGACGGTCAGGTTGTGGAAAGACGCACGACGGCGGCTGGCCGTCTGGGTTTCGGTGGTCATGGATTTCCTTAGAGGACTTTGAAGTAGTCGAACGGCTCCTTGCAGTCCTGGCAGACGAACAACGCTTTGCAGGACGTGGAACCGAATCGGGTGAGTTCCTTGGTGTTCAGCGACGAACACTGTGGGCATTTCACGGCGAGGCTGAGCCGGACGGGCCCTGAATGGCCACCGGCTGCGGCGCGGCCCGAAGGCGGGGCGATGCCGTACTCCTCCAGCTTTGCTTTGCCGGACTCGGTCATCCAGTCCGTGGTCCAGGCCGGCGAGAGCACCAGGTTCACGTGCACGCTCGCATACCCGGCGTCGCGGAACGCGGTCCGCAGGTCGTCGCCGATCGCGTCCATCGCCGGGCAGCCCGAGTAGGTGGGCGTAATGGTGACCTCGACGGCGGTACGTGCGGCGCCGCCGTCGTGCGGACCCTCAACCTGGGGTACTTCCACAACCCGCACGCCGCGCAGGATCCCCAGGTCCTCGATGGTGAGCACGGGGATTTCCGGGTCGCAGACCGTGGACGCGATATCCCAGGCCCGCTGCTCTTCAGTCCTTGAGAGGGTTGCCATGATGGTCACCAGCTCGCGCCGGGGTGTTCACGGGCCAGGACCTGCATTTCGGCAAGGACGTAGCCAAGGTGTTCTGAGTGCTTGCCGCGACGTCCGCCACCGAGCGACTGCGGGACGTCCGGTGTTTCCAGTTCTGCTTCGGCCAGGATCTCCCCGGTAAGACGGTCGAACGCCTCGCGAAGGCTGGACGGCTGCACCGTGACCCCGGCCTCGGCCAGGCGCGTGGTGAGCTCGTCGTCCTCGAAGAGTTCGTCCACATACGGCCACACGAGCTTGAAGCCCTGGATCATGCGGGCCCGGGACTCGTCCGTACCACCGGCCAGGCGCAGCACCCACTGGGCACTGTGGTCGCGGTGGTAGTCCACTTCCTTCACGGCCTTCGCCGCGATGGCTGCGATAGTGGGATCCGTGGATGCCACGAGCGCGGTGTACAGCTCGAACTGGTAGAAGCTCACAATGAACTGGCGCGCAATGGTCACAGCGAAGTCACCGTTGGGTTGCTCGAACAGGTGCGCCGAGCGGAACTCGTGTTCGCGGCGGAAGTAGGCCAAGTCGTCCTCAGACTTGTCCCAGGCGGCACCGGCGTAGGTCAGGAAGGAGCGGGCATGCCCCAACTGGTCCAGCGCGATGTTGCCAAGGGCAATGTCTTCCTCCAGCTCGGGGGCACGGGAGATCCAGTGGCCCAGGCGCTGGGCGAGGATCAGTCCGTCGTCGCCGATCCGCAGGGCGAACCCGGCAACGTCTTCGCTGGGCTTCACCTGGCCGCGGCGGATTTCAAGGGCGATGTCCTCGGGGCGCAGCGCGTTGCCCGGCGTGATGCGGGTGGCACTGGCCGAACCGTCACCGGAGGCACCGGCGCCGTGGACGCCCACCGAAATATCGCCGTGGCCGTCGATCGCGAAGTCAGTGTTCGTTTCGTGGGAAGTCATAGGTGCTTCACGCCTTCGCTCTTGGTGTAATACGTCGCGTGGCGGTAATCCTTGCCCTGGGGCGACTCGAAGAACGCGCCCTTGGAATCCGGATCACTGGACGCGATGGCCTCGGCCGGGACAACCCAGATGGACACGCCTTCGTTGCGGCGGGTGTACAGGTCACGGGCATTCCGGAGGGCCATGGCCGCATCCGGGGCATGCAGGGAGCCGGCGTGGACGTGGGACAAGCCACGGCTGGAGCGGACAAAGACCTCCCACAGGGACCACGGTGTTTCGTGCGCCGCGCCGGAGGTGGCCGGTGCCGCCGTCGTGCTTGCCGCAACCTTGGGTGCCTCGCTGGCGACTTCGCCAGCGGCGCTGGCCGGTGCTTCGGGGTTTCCGTGAGGAGCCATTATGCTGCGTTCACTTTCTCTGCTTGCTTGCGGGCGTAGGCTGCGGCGGCTTCCCGAACCCAGGCACCGTCCTCGTGTGCCTCACGGCGACGCTCGATGCGCTGCGAGTTGCAGGGACCGCGGCCGGCCAGGACTTCCTTGAACTCGTTCCAGTCCAGGGGTCCGTGCTCCCACTTCTTGGTCTCTTCGTTGAAGCGGACATCCTTGTCCGGGAGGGTCAGGCCCAGGACCTTTACCTGCTCCACCATCATGCCGACGAACCGGCTGCGCAGTTCGTCGTTGCTGAACCGCTTGATGTTCCACGCCATGGACTGCTTGGAGTTGGGTGAATCGTCATCCGGCGGGCCGAACATCATGAGCGACGGCGCGTACCAGCGGTTCACTGCGTCCTGGGCCATCTGCTTCTGCGCAGGCGTGCCGTTGGACAATTCCAGCAGGATCTCGAAGCCCTGGCGCTGGTGGAAGGACTCTTCCTTGCAGATGCGCACCATTGCGCGGCCGTAAGGACCGTACGAGGCACGGCACAGGGGCACCTGGTTGCAGATGGCCGCGCCATCAACAAGCCAGCCAATGGCACCCATGTCCGCCCAGGAAATCGTGGGGTAGTTGAAGATGGACGAGTACCGGGCCTTGCCGGCAATGAGGTCTTCCATCATCTTGTCCCGGGTCTGCCCCAGCGTCTCCGCTGCGGAGTAGAGGTACAAGCCGTGGCCTGCCTCGTCCTGGACCTTCGCCATGAGGATGGACTTGCGCTTCAGGCTCGGTGCCCTGGTGATCCAGTTGGCCTCCGGCTGCATGCCGATGATTTCCGAGTGCGCGTGCTGCGAGATCTGGCGCAGCAAAGTCTTGCGGTAAGCCGCCGGCATCCAGTCGCGCGGTTCGATGCGCGAGTCTTCCGAGATGATGCGATCAAAGTACGCCTGACCGGCTGCCTCCCGCTCCTGTTCCTCCGGGGACAGCTCAGCGGGCACAGACTGCAGATTCTGCGATGCCATGGTTGCTCCTAATAAATTACCGACCGTTCGTTCAGAATATGCGGAGCCGGCGTTTTCAGTCAACCTTTTGGGTGGGATTCGGGGCGGGCTTGACATTGGGCTGGATCAATACGGCAACACCTTCGAAGCGGGAACGAGAAAACCCGGGCCCGGCAAGGTGCCAGGCCCGGGTTTCAGTCGGGGTGCGTCAGCGCAGCGAGCGTCAGCGCAGTGAGATTCGACGCCGGCGGTCGGTTCCGCCGCGCAGGTCACGGTTGAGCCTGCGGTCACCGTGGTACAGGATGGACTTCCAGTCCACTTCCTCCGCGGTTTTGGGAACCACGAGGGACACCTCCGGTGCCTTGGTCTTGGGCGTGACGTAGAGCCAGTTGACGGCACCCAGGGCGATGTCCACCACGGAGTTCCAGATACCGATGTAGGCCTGGATGCAGCTCATGGCCAGCACGGCGTTCAAGGTGGCGAAGGCTACGTTGCCCCAGTTTTGCTGCTGCACGTCCCGCCAGATGGTCAGGACGGAGAACGCGACAATCAGGTACGGAATGAGCACGTAGATGGCCGGCGCGGCGGTCCGGTCCTTGACCTTGGGGGTGCGGACGAACGGAATCTTGTCGCCGGTCAGGCCCTGCTGGAGGGACTTGAGCACGCCGGCAAGGTTCACCGGAAGGAGGATGAGGTTGAAGCCGTAGATCCGGAAGATGTCACTGAACCGGTGGCCGCAATCCCGCAGGTCCGAACCCATGCACAGGAAGTAGGGCAAGGCCGCGATGAACACGGCCGGGCTCAGGAGCCTGCTGTCGTAGGGGTATGCGAGCAGGAACAAGAGTCCAAAGCTGGCCCACGTGATGGAGGCCATGTAGTTCACGCGCAGGAGCACCTCGCGGATGAGGATCCGCTGGCGCTGCATGCGCCGCTGGGAAAGCTGGTTCCACAACTTGGGCAGGATCAGGAGGCCGCCGTTGGCCCACCGCCGCCGCTGCACCACCAACGAACCGAAATCCGGTGGGGTGGCGCTGTAGCTCAGGCGTTCGGGGTAGTTCACCAAGGTCCAGCCATGGGTTCCGAGGTCGATGCTGGACTCGGTGTCCTCAATGACCGTCCGGTCCTGGATGTAGGTCCGGACCTCGAACCCGCCCACGGTTTCCACTTCCACGATGTCTTCCAAAGCACACTTGCGGATGATCGCGTTGGCTCCCACCCAAAAGGTGGCGCCGTAGTAGGACATGCCCTGGTGCAGGATGTGCTGGATGTCCGTGGTGGCTCCGGCAATGCGCTCGATTCGGGTAGGTGCGCCGCGGAACGAGGAATACGGGGTCTGGGTGACCGCCACCCTCTCATTGCCGGCCGATTCCAGGAAGTACACCAACCGCAGGCAATAATCGCGCAGCAAGAGGGAATCGGCGTCGAGGGTCAGCAGGTACGTGCTGTCCGGCACCACCAGGTCATCCTCGCGCTCTGTGGTGGTGGGCCGCAGAACCACGCTTCCGTCCGTATGGTCCTTCCGCCAACGCTTGCCCATGAGCGAGATGTACGCGTTGAGGTTCATGGCCTTGTTGGCCTCGTGGGACAGGCTGGCGTAGGCCTTCCGCTCGAACGTGTCCATGCGGACGTTGAAGATCCAGGTGAGGCGCAGGTACAACTGCTCCATGCGCTCCGGGCTAGGCGCAGTCTTTTGGGCCTTCGCCGCCTGCAGCGCCAGCAACACGAGCCTGAGTTCCCGGGCCAGGCCCATGATCACCAGATCAACAAAGAATTCGTCCACGTGGTCCTGGACGGACTCCGCCTCCGCCATGGCCTCCAGCCATTCCACGGCGGCCTCGTACTCCGCGATAAGCAACTGGAGTTCCTTGGCGGAGGCCGACGGGGCGTCAGACGTGGCGGGCGAATGGCCGTAGGCCGCACGGAAACCTTCCAAGGCCTTGCTTGCACGTTGCGCCGGCTCGGACATGGCTTTCTGGATCTGGCCCGCCAGGGCCCGCGTCTGATCCAGCCGCTGGATCTTTGCCGGGTCTGTGGGGTTGGGGGGATCGTCCAAGAGCAGGACAACGCTCAAATCAGGGAATTCCTGCAGTGCTGCGGACCAGAGCGTTCCGCGGACCACCCCCGGCTCTTCCGCGTAGGAAGGCACCAGGACGGTAATGCCATCCGAATAGTTGGTGAAATGATTATCCAATTCACCCCGCGGTACCCGGCGGTGCTCCTTGAACCTGTAAAGCGCTCCTTGGCGTGCCAGGAGGTACATCAGGGCAGAAAAGGTCAAGAAAGTAACTACAACAAGGTAAGAAACCGATTCCAGGCCAAAACGGAATCCGGAGTTCGGGTTATCCACGAACTGCCGGATGATGGTGGAAACCACGTAATAAATCCACGAGGCGATCGTAACCAAAATAGCCAAACGGCCCAGGACGATCTTTCGCGATGACGGCGTCGGGTGCACGATAGCGAGCGGCTCCGACCTGCGTTCGGAACCCCACTGCCTCTTGCGTCCCTTGCCTTCCGCTGCTTCTTCCGGCGTTTCCGCCGAATTTCGCGCAAGATCAGGTGAATCAACCAGCTGGTCTGTCATGTTTCCCCATCAGACTGCATTACGGGACGGTTTGCCCGATGTCCGGTTCGACGTGCACGCTCTATGCCCCAAGTCACGTCGATTGCCCTTATAGTAATCGACGTTGGGCATCTGTTATTTCCTGTCTCTAAGGGTTGACAGCGCTGGTCTTATTCGGCGGCTCCGCACCACGCTATGTACCTTGTTCCACCTCAAAATTCCCCTCAACGTTTGGGTGTTCCATGTCGAAGTATTTCCCGGGGCGCAAGCTGTCCATTGTGAGGCTTTCCGTCCTGTTGCTCGTTCTGGGAGGACTCGTAACTGCTGGAGTCGTTTCATGGCGCAGTTACACCGACACCCGGGCCGCGGCAGCTTCACCCTCTGTATTTGCCGGATACGTGGACGTCACGGCCACCCCGCGGTATGCGTTTGAACAGCCAGTTAATGCAAACGCCAAATCCGTGGTCCTGTCCTTCATCGTCGCCGATGCCAAGGATGGTTGCACCCCGTCGTGGGGGACCTTTTACAGCCTCGATGCGGCAGCCTCACAGTTGGACCTGGACCGTCGCATCGCCAGGCTGCGTCAGTCCGGAGGCAACGTCAGCGTCTCCTTCGGCGGCTTGACCAACAAGGAACTTTCCACTGCCTGCACCGACGAGACCAAGCTCAAGGCTGCCTACGCCAGCGTGGTGGACCGATACGAATTGACCTCGATCGACCTGGACATCGAGGGCGCCGCACTGTCAGACAAGGCCGCATTGGCGCGGCTGGCCAAGTCAGTGGGGGAACTGCAGAAGGACAGGGCCGCGGACAAGGGCCTTGCCGTGTGGCTCACCCTTCCCGTGGCGCCCAGCGGCCTTACCGCCGAAGGAACGGCCGCGGTGAAGCAAATGCTGGACGCCGGCGTTGACCTGGCCGGCGTGAACATCATGACCATGGACTACGGCGACAGCCGCGTTCCCGGCCAGTCGATGCTCCAGGCTTCCGTTGCTGCAGCCGAGGCAACGCACGCCCAGTTGAGCGACGTGTTCAAGGCCGCCAACCAGGACCTGGGCGCCCAGACCCTGTGGCGGAAGATCGGCCTGACCCCCATGATCGGCCAGAACGACGTTGTTGCCGATGTCTTCACACTGGCCGACGCCCAGGGCCTGCACGACTTCGCCGAAAACAAGGGCGTGGGCCGCATGTCCATGTGGTCCCTGAACCGCGACGCCGAGTGTGGCCCCAACTACCCCACTATCTCCGTGGTCTCTGACGCGTGCAGCGGTGTCTCCCAAGGTGGTGCCCTCTTCTCCGCGGTCCTTGGTGCTGACATTTCGGAGCAGGGTGCCCCTGCCACCACGGCGGCGGTCCCCACGGACACCGGCACGGCGAGCGCAGTGGTTGACGATCCCGCCACGAGCCCGTACCCGATCTGGTCGCCCATCGCCACGTACTCCAAATCGGACCGCATTGTCTGGCAAGGCAACGTCTACGAGGCGAAGTGGTGGACCAAGAACGATGTGCCCAACAACCCCGTGGCCAACGGGGCAACTGCGCCATGGACATTGATCGGGCCGGTTCTCCCCGGAGACAAGCCCCAACCGGAAGTAACAGTCCCGGTGGGGACCTATCCGGAATGGTCGTCCGCCGCGGTGTACCGGAAGGGTGACCGCGTCATGTTCGACCAGAAGGTCTTCGAGGCCAAGTGGTGGGTCCAGGCCCAGAGCCCGGAGGCTGCGCTGCAGGGTTCCTCGGACACGGCGTGGACGAAGCTCTCCAACGAGGAACTGGCGAAACTTCTCTCCACGGCTTCACCCAAATAGTGCTCAGCATCTATCGGGACGACGACTGATGCCGATAGGTGCTGATACTCAGGTCGGTTTCACGTATGCTCGCATCAGCGCGAGGGCAAGAGGCGCTGTTCGCTTTTGGTGGGGCCACGGTTGAAGGCAGGGGTTCAGTGGCAGAAGTGAAGCTTGGGGTTGGTCCGGTACGCCCAACCGGTTGGCAGGGTTTGCCGCTGTTCCTGATCGCTGCGGGCGTCTGCGCCGTGTTGCTCGCCGTCGGTCTGGGTAGCGGGATTGGAAGCACGACGGCGCAACTCGCCGGCGATCTGGCCATCCTTTTGGCGGTGCTCACCGCACTCGCCACGCACGCGCGGGCCGCTTACAAACGGCCGGGCAACGCTGTGGGGCGCTGGTTCGTGGTGGCCGGGTTGGCTGTGTGGAGTGCGGGACAAACTGTATGGGTGGTCAATGGGATCACCCTTGACCACCAGTACCCTTTCCCGTCACTCGCGGACATCGGGTTCGTTTGGTATGCCCTTCCAACGGCCGTCGGGCTGGTCCTGTTGCTCCGGGGGCAGGGACTGAGGTTGTCGTTACGGCGGACCATCCTGGATGCGGGTGTGGTTGCCAGCGCAACCTTCTTCATTGCATGGAGCTCTGTGTTGGGCCCCCTTGCGCAGGAATCCAACCAGGACGCCTTTGCCCAAGCCACGCAGATGGCGTACCCAATCGCAGACGTGTTCATGGTTTCGGTGGTCATTGTCCTGACCATGCGCGCGGCACGGGGCCGCCGCCTGCCGTGGTTGTGCCTGGGTATCGGCTTCTGGATCCTCGCCATCACCGACCTGACCTACGTGCGCTTCACCCTTGAAGGCATTACGGGAGTCACCGGCTCCCCTTTGGCGTTTGGCTGGGTGATTGCGTTCCTCTTGGTAGCACTGAGTCCGCTGGTCCCGGAAGCAGACCGGCAGCGCAAGGACGGGAGGGCCTATGCTGCGATGCTGGAGCTCCTCCCCTACCTCCCTGTCTTCAGCGCTGTGTTCTTCTCGCGCAGCCGCCCCATCGGCACCGACCCGATCCTTCTCGTTACAGGCTTGGTGGTGGTCGCGTTCGTCATCGTGCGGCAGGTGCTGATCGTCGTCGAGAATGTCACGCTGACCCGGGAGCTGGAGACGAAAGTCGCCGAACGCACGGCCGAACTCGAGGGCCTCGGTGCGATCGTCAATTCCTCCGGCGATGCGATTGTTGGCAAGACCACCGATGGGATCATCACCAGCTGGAATCCGGGCGCCGAACGGATCTACGGCTACCCGTCGTCGGAGGCCATCGGCCGGAACAGCACCTTCTTCATCCCAAACGAACTGCTGGTGGAGGAACGCGACGCCATCGCCCTCACCGCAGCCTCCGGAACCATCCAAAATTACGAAACCAAACGCACTCGCCGGGATGGCAAAAGCATCCCGGTCTCCATCACCATGTCCCCCGTCCGTGGCCCGGATGGAATCCGCGGTGTGGCAACCATTTCCAGGGACATCACCGAGCGCAGGGCAGCAGAGGCCGAACTTCTGGACGTCCGCGAAGCCGCACTCGAAGCCAGCCGGCTCAAGTCGGAGTTCCTGGCCACCATGAGCCACGAGATCCGTACCCCGCTCAACGCCGTGATCGGCCTGACCTCGCTCATGATGGACACAGAGCTCAGCGAGGCCCAGCGCCAGTACGCCCAGGGCGTGAAGGGTGCCGGCGAAGTGCTCCTGACGCTGATCAACGACATCCTGGACTTCTCCAAGCTTGAGGCCGGGAAAGTGGACCTGGACATCGCCTCCTTCGATCCGCGTGCCTTGGTGGACGAAGTCGCCGGACTGGTGGCCGAGGCAGCGCAGAGCAAGGACCTCGAACTCATTTCCTATTGCCACCCTGACGTTCCAGCGCGGCTCATGGGCGACTCCGGACGTATTCGCCAGATCCTGCTGAACCTGTCCTCCAACGCGGTCAAGTTCACCGCCAACGGTGAGGTGGAAATCCAGGTGGCGGTCCTTGAGCAGGATGGTGAGGACGCCAAACTGCGTTTCGAGGTGCGTGATACGGGCATCGGCATCCGGCCGGAAGACCACCGCCGTCTCTTCGATTCTTTCGCCCAGGCAGACGCGTCCACCACTCGGCGCTACGGCGGGACCGGATTGGGCCTCGCCATTTCCCGAAAGCTCACCGAAGCCATGGGCGGCGACATCGGGCTCGACAGCCGCGTAGGCGTGGGCAGCAAGTTCTGGTTTGTACTGGATCTGCCTGTCGGTCCGGTTTCCCCGGACACCGAAGCCCTTCCGGCATCGCTCTCCGGCCGGAAGGTCCTGGTGGTTGATGACAACGCCACCAACCGGCTGGTCCTGGAGAACCAGCTCGCCAGTTGGGGCATGGTGCCGGTGGCCGTCGCCGACGCCCGCAGCGCGCTGGACGAGTACCACGCCGCCGCCACCGCCCACAGCCCCTACGACCTCGCCGTGGTGGACATGTGCATGCCGGACACCGACGGCCTGGAGCTCGCCCGCCGCATCAAGGCCGAAAGCAACGGAACGCCGTCGCCGGGGATCATCCTCCTCACCTCCACCATGGCCGTGGACAAGGCAGACCTCACGTCCGCCGGGATCCGCGAATACCTCACCAAGCCGGTGCGCAGCTCCGAGTTCTACAACCGGTTGTTGAGGCTCATGGCCACCAAGACGAGCCCACGCAAGGCAGCCGAACCCATCGCACCGCAACTTCCCGTGCCGGCCCTCCCGCGGCTCGGCACGCTGCTGGTGGCCGAGGACAACGAAGTCAACCAGCTGGTGGCGCGGGGCATGGCGAACCGCCTGGGCTACGACGTGGAGATCGTGGACGACGGCGCGCAAGCAGTCGCTGCCACCCTGACCGGCAAATACGCTGCTGTTCTCATGGACTGTCACATGCCCGTGATGGACGGCTTCGAAGCAACCCGCACCATCCGGACGCGAGACCACGGCACTTACAGGATCCCGATCATCGCCATGACTGCCGGGGCGCTGGACGAGGACCGCGAGCGCTGCTTCGCCGCCGGAATGGACGATTACGTCAGCAAGCCGGTGGACGTGGACAAGTTGGGCGCGGTCCTGGCCAAGTGGGTCCCGGCCGCTTCTGCCGGCGCCGCTTCAGGAGAAAGCACGACGCCGGCTGGTCGGGACCCGGTGCAACCGGCGGTGGGTGCCGGGCACCTTCCGGATGCCGCGCCGCAGCAATCGGCGGGCGAACCACCCTCGACCGCGGCAGCACCGGCGTCGGGCGTTAACGCGGTGCTGGACGTTCCAGCGGTGCTGGACGGTCCCGCGCCCTTGGACGCCGAGCGGCTGCAGCTGCTGCGTGAACTCGGCCCCAGCCTGCTGCCGGCAGCCGTCACGGCCTTCCGCGACGAAGCCGAACGCTCCTTTGCCCACCTCAGCAACGCACTGTCCACTGGCGACGGCAAGGCCCTCCAATTGGCGGCGCACAAACTGTCGGGAGCGGCAGGCAACATTGGAGCGGTGGGCGCCGCCGGCCTGGCCAAGGACCTGGAACGACTGGGCCGGGAGGACCGCCCGGGGTTGGAAGCCGACGCCACGCCGCTGATTGAACAGTTGAAAGACGAACTCGCCCGGGTTGACCAGGCGCTCGAGCGGACCTTGTTGGGAGCCCCATGAAAGTCCTGATCGCGGACGACGACCAGATTTCCCGCCTCATCACCAAAGCCGCGGTGGAGCAATCCGGCCATGAGTGCATTGTGGCGCTGGACGGGGACCAAGCCTGGGAGCTGTACCAACTGCACCGCCCTGAAGCGGTGGTCACGGACCTCATGATGCCGGGCATGAACGGACTGGACCTGTGCAGGACCATCCGTTCTTCCGAAGGCGACTCGTACACGTACCTGATCCTGGTCACTTCCCATGGTTCCCGGGACGATGTGCTGGCAGGCATGGAAGCGGGCGCGGACGATTACGTCACCAAACCGCTGGATCCCTTCAACCTGCGCATCCGCCTGCTCGCTGCGCAACGGATCACTTCCCTGCACGCCGATCTGGCCCGGTACCGTTCCGCGTTGACTGAGCAGGCCCGCACCGATCCGCTCACCAAGCTGCACAACAGGTTGAAGCTCACCGAGGACCTGGCAGAGCTCCACAGCCTCAGCGACCGCTACGGGCAGGAGTACTGCCTGGCCATGGTGGACGTGGATAACTTCAAGAGCTACAACGACCTTTACGGACACCAGGCGGGAGACGCCGCGCTTGTGGCCATCGCAGCCACGCTCGCCGCGGAGGTGCGGGAGACCGATGGCGTGTACCGATTCGGTGGGGAAGAGTTCCTGCTGGTCCTTCGCGGGCAGGGTGCTTCAGGTGCCGAGGGTGTCATGGAGCGCGTCCGCTCGGCCGTGCACGCGCTGGACATCGAACACTCGGGTGATCCGGACGGCGTGCTGACCATCAGCGCGGGGGTCGCCGCGCACAGCCACGAGCACCCTTCCGGAACAGAGCAACTCCTCAAGGAAGCGGATCTGGCGCTGTATGCGGCGAAGGCCTCAGGCAGGAACCGGGTTGCTGTCGCCAGCGCACCCCCTACTGACTGAAGTCTCCAATTCACTCATCAGGACGCCGCCCTGACAGCCCGTTCAGACTGAACTCGCTACGCTGGTCGCCGCACTTCCCGGCATTGATTGGTGGACCTCTTCAATCCACCGCATGCCGATTCAGCACGCAGCGCTCTGACTGTTGCGCAGGCCTACGTTTCCCGTACCAGCAGGAAGTCGATAGCCGCCTGAGTTGCACGCCGTGTTGTCCGTCATCGTCGCGTAGGTGACCGGGCGCTCAAAGTCCACAGCCCCGCCGGTGGTCTTGACGTCGTTGTCCTTGAAGGCGTTGCCTACCACTTTGATGTGGTGGATCTGTTTGGTCCCGTCGTAATAGGCGTCCTCCAAACCGCGTGGAGAACCCCAGACAGTGTTGCCCACCAGATCGATGTTGTAGATCGCTCCGGATCCACCAGCCAGGTCAATACCTGCGCCATGCCTGCCCCCGCGCACAGAATTGTTGGCGACCCGGATATCGTGGACGTCCTCGGCACCGTATGTGTGAATGGCGATGCCGTCGTCCCCATCGGTTCCCTTTCGCTGGTCAACGACATTTCCGACAATATCGCCGCGGCTCGTGTTCATGGCATGGATACCATCCAATTCCACGTACTTCCCGTTGGTTGCGGATTGTGTGCTGCTCGCCCTGACGCACCACTTTGAACCACCCACGAATGCGATCGAGTAGGTGAACGGGTTCTTAGTGTGCACGCCTTGGACCAGAGAATTGATCGAGTCGCGTACATCTACCACGTACTCATTCAGACGGCCCGTGACGTTGCCATTCAACGTGTCACCTGATTGGTCCGCCGTGAAGTTCGACAATGTGGTGTTGTCTGCCCCGGCTGTTGTCACTATGGGGTATCCGCCGGCCGGGCCTTTATTGCCCATGAACGAGGGACCGGCCTTCAATATGGTTGCGGGCCCCACACCTTCCAGCTTCACGTTGCTCGCCATGCGGAGCTTGCCGTTAATGACGAACGTACCTGCAGGCAGTTTTACAATCCCGCCGCCGGCACTCCCTGCGGCGTTGATTTTTCCTTGGATACCGGACGTGTCGTCGATGGCGTCGTTCGGGGTCGCCGTGACGGGGTACTGGGTGGTGGCACTGCTGCCAGTTGCACCGCTGAGATCACATCCGGCTCCAGCAGGAGTCACTGCGTACGCAACGGAAGCCGATGTTGTCGCAGAGTTAGCGCCCGGCGCCAATGTGCTCACCATCAGCAACGCTGCGCCCGAAGCGACCAGTAGCCTATACGCTCGAAGCCCGGGCCTTCTCCCGCTTGAGATCGTGGAGCCCGGGGAACCACTCATCAGAGAAAACACCTGGCATGCTTTGGCCTTACGTTGGTTGTTCACAGAAGCGTCTCCAATCGGACTTTCAAGCTTGGGGGGAATGAGACTCCTTTATTGCCTCGCGGACTTCTGATGAAATCGTCTGCGCGGCTCTGAGGCAGTCATATGATCAGTGCGTACAGCCGCGAGAACGTGACGGGACTATTTGAGGGCCCGCAGTTTACTCATCGCATCGCCGTAGTCTTCAAGAGTCACCCCGTTGCGATCGTTGAAGAGGTCGTCTTCAAAGCCGAACAGGAACATGGTCATCCCGCATTCCGCAGCGTAGACAGGAGCCCTCCGCAATTGATCCGACAGACTGTCCGACAGTGCCGAACCGCCGGTGAACGGCGAATCCGGGGGGCCAGGGTTCCCGCCTACCAGCCCGAGTCCGGCACGTCGTGCCAAAGAGCATGCGGATACCGTCGATGACGTCCTCAGCCGCTTGGCCGTCGTCGCGCCCTGTAAACCAGGTGACCCGGACCCCGCTCTGCACCCACCTGCGTGAGATCTCGTGCATGTATTGCTCGGCACCCCCGGCCTGCGAATGCCTGATGTCGCGCCAGTTGAGGACCAGGACCTGCTTTCCGGCGAGCCGCTCGGGGGAGTTGAAATCGGGTAGGGAGTTAGTCACAGCATTGCTTTCTGGAGCTGGATCACCGAGGCGAAGCTGGAAACCCCGTCGCGAATGGGGCGGAACGTGGACCCGGCACCGTCTGTCCACGACACTGGCAGTTCGATGATGCTGGAGTGGTTGTGCTGGAGCCGCAGAAGCAGTTCCACGTCGAAGGCGAACCCAGTGCTGCGGCACTGCACCATGGCTGCGGTGAGTGCTTCGCGTTCGAAGAACTTGAAGCCGCATTGGGTATCGCGGATGCCCTTGACCTTGGATCTGGTCAAGACGCGGAAGGCCGTTCCCCCTACCCTGCGCACGGGGTGTTGCGGTTGTACGAACCTGGAGCCGGGTGCGTGGCGGGATGCTATGACGGCGGCCGCGCCGTCGGAGAGGTGCGTCATGACTTCTACCAGCGTCTCCAAAGGCGTGGCCAGGTCCGCGTCAAAGAAGCCGGTGAACCGGGATGTGCCGCTGAGAAGGCCACGACGGACCGCGGCTCCTTTCCCGCGGCGGGAGCATCCCACTACGGAGATCGGCACTTCGTGCTGGGTTTCATGCGAAATCCTGCGGACAACCGCTGCAGTCTCGTCCACGCTGCCGTTGTCCACCACCACGATCCGGGACGACCATGGCTGGCCGGCCAGGAAGTCGACGGTCTGCCTCAAGGTGCCAGGAATCCGGGCGGCCTCATTGTAGGCGGGGATGACAACCTCGAGGTCTACATAGGAGCGCCGCATCGTCCCTGTCATGGGGCTCGACTCGAAGTGTCGGAACGACTGAAGACCCACGCTGCCAACGTGGGTGACGTGCTGCTGATGCAAGACCATGGGAGCCTCCGATTTATCCGGGAACGGTGCGAATCTGTGCTCGCAATATAGGTAGTGGCGGATAACGCCGGTCATGACGACACTTCGGGTCCGTACGTCCAAGTCGCAGGAATCCACCTCTGCCTGCGGGCTTCCCGGCGCTCTCAGCGAAATTGCTGGCTCGCTGTCAGAGCCCGTCGATAAAGTGACCACATGAGCCACATCTCCCCCGCACCTGCCGCTGCCACGGAACCGGCAGTTCAGCCTCCTGTCGCCAAGAAGGTCCCTGTCCACCGCGAACACCACGGCGATGTCTTCGTGGACAACTACGAGTGGTTGCGGGACAAGGAGTCACCCGAGGTAGTGGAGCACCTCAATGCTGAGAACAGCTACCAGGAGGCCGTCACCGCACACCAGGAGCCCCTCCGCGAGGCCATGTTCCAGGAGATCAAGGGCCGCACCCAGGAAACCGACCTTTCCGTGCCCAGCCGCAAGGACGGTTGGTGGTACTACAGCCGCTCGGTGGAGGGCAAGGAATACAGCATCCAGTGCCGCGTCCGGGCTGAAGACACCGGAGACCGCGTGGCCGATTGGACGCCGCCATCCGTGGAGCCGGGTGTGTCGGTCCCGGGCGAGGAGATCCTCCTGGACGGCAACGTGGAAGCCGAGGGCCAGCCGTTCTTCAGCATCGGCGGGGCCGCCGTAACCATCGACGGCAACCTCTACGCCTACGCCGTGGACAACGCCGGCGACGAACGTTTCACCCTGCGCATCAAGGACCTCCGCACCGGTGAGCTCCTGCCTGACGTCATCGAGAACATTTTCTACGGGGTTGCTTTCTCCCCCGACGGCACACGCCTCTTCTACACCGTGGTGGACGATTCCTGGCGGCCGTACCAGGTGAAGGCCCACGTCCTGGGCACGCCCGTTACCGAGGACGAGGTGCTGTACCAGGAGGACGACGTCGCCATGTGGTTGGGCTTCGAACTCGCTTCCGACCGCCGCCACCTGGTGCTCAGCATCGGCTGCTCCGAGTTCAGCGAAACGCGCCTGCTCCGCTTCGACGACTACGAAGCCGGCCTCAGCACTGTCATTTCCCGCGACGAGCACATCCTCTACGAGGCCGAGCCGTTCCTCCTGGACGGTCGCGAAACGCTCCTCCTGACCCACAACAAGGACGCCATCAATTCCATGGTGAGCCTGGTGGATCCGGAAGAACTGGCCAAGCCGCTGGCCGCGCAGCACTGGCGTACCGTCGTCGGGCATTCCGACCAGGTACGCGTCAACGGTGCCGGCGTGACCGCCACCCATCTGGTGCTGTCCATCCGCAAGGACACGATCGAGCGCGTCCAGGTGCTGCCACTCGAGGGCCTGGGGACTGCCGCGCAGGGCTCACCGGTTGAGCCCTCCTTCGACGAGGAGCTGTACACCGCGGGCGTTTCCGGCTCCGACTACAACGCCCCGGTGATCCGCATGGGCTACACGTCCTACTTCACGCCATCGCGGGTCTACGACTTCGTGCTGCCCACTGCTTCACAGCCGGCCGGCGAGTTACTGCTGCGCAAAGAGAGCCCAGTGCTGGGCGGCTACTCCCCCACCAATTACGTGGCGACGCGCGAATGGGCAACGGCCGACGACGGCACCCGGGTTCCGCTCTCGGTGTTGCGGCACGCTTCGGTACAGCAGGACGGCACGGCGGCGGGCTTGGTCTACGGATATGGCTCATACGAAATGAGCATGGACCCCGGCTTTGGCGTGGCCCGCCTGTCCCTGCTGGACCGTGGCATCGTCATGGTGATCGCGCACATCCGCGGCGGCGGCGAGCTGGGCAGGCACTGGTACGAGGACGGCAAGAAGCTCACCAAGAAGAACACCTTCACGGACTTCATCGCGGCGACGGACTGGCTGGCCTCCTCCGGGTGGGTTTCTCCGGGGCGGATTGCGGCCATGGGTGGTTCCGCTGGCGGGTTGCTCATGGGTGCCATCGCCAACCTGGCACCGGAAAAATACGCGGCCGTGGTGGCTCAGGTGCCGTTCGTGGACGCTTTGACCACCATCCTGGACCCGGACCTTCCGCTGTCCGCGCTGGAATGGGAAGAGTGGGGCAACCCGATCCTGGACCCCGAGGCCTACGCGTACATGAAGTCCTACACTCCGTACGAGAATGTGCGTTCTGTGGCCTACCCGAAGATCGCGGCCGTGACGTCCTTCAATGACACCCGCGTGTTGTACGTGGAGCCGGCCAAGTGGGTCCAGGCGCTGCGTTCGGCGTCCACGGGGTCCCAGCCGATCGTCATGAAGATCGAAATGGACGGCGGCCATGGGGGTGCTTCGGGACGCTATGTGCAGTGGCGGGAACGGGCCTGGGATTACGCATTCGTGGCTGACTCCCTCGGCGCGACCGAACTCCTCCCCGGCGCCGGCCTCAAGTAGCGCTCGGTACACCCAACTGGGGGACAGCAAACGTCGCTACGGGACCTCAGTGGGACGTTTGCTGTCCCCCAGTTGGGTGCTAGCGGGCTCGCAGGATCGCGTAGTAGCCCGGGATCACGTCCGGCTTGGACGGGTTGCTCAGGGGTCGGGTCTCGATGTTCGTCTCGCCCTCCTCGACGAGCTCCCAATCCGCCGCCGGGAAAGCCTTTCGGCGCTGCGCGGCACCAAAGCGGCCCGGCATCGGCAGGCCGCGGATGGCCCATTCGAGCGGTGCCGGAATGGAGTCCTTCGTCGCGCCCAAATGGGTCACGTAGTCCACTGGCGTGCCTGGGAAGTTGGTCTCGGCGAGGAACACCATGCCGCGTTTTCCGACGACGGGCAGCAGGTTGGCTGCCAAGGCGGCACGGCCCTTGCGGTCCAGTACGTGGAGCACGCCCCGGATGAACACGTTCGCATCGCCGGCGTACCCCGCCCGGCCCCAGGCCGTCGCCACGGTTCGCGCGGCGTCGGGTGCCGTCATATCGCAGACCCCGTAGCTCGCCGTCGTACTCCCGTCCGATTCCAGCCGTGCCCGGTCCACCGCGTTTTCCGCATAATCCAAGCCAAGGGCGTGCGGGAAATGCTTCGCCAGTGAGCGTGTGAAACTGCCATTCCCACAACCGACGTCCACGATCGGAAGCGACTGATCGAGCAGGGAGAATTTGGGAAGGTAGCCCTCGAGCTCGTGGTCGCTTCCCGAATCCCAGAGGACGTCACCCGCTGCCCCGGTGGAACGGACATTGCCCCAGTACGTGTCCCACGCCGTCAGCGGATCTTTGGGCGCACCAGAGGAAAGCCTGATCAGGCGTGGAATCAGCAGGTATTTCCGGAAAGCGGACAGCATTCTCCCAATATAGGGGCCACACCGCCCTCACCTGCACTTATTCCTCAACCAACCACTCCAGGGCTTCCGTTTGGTCCGTGAAAAAACGGGTTGGGCACGGTGGCTTCATGATTCCCAGGAAGAAGTTTGCGATGACCCGGTCCACCGGGGACGAACCCCACAGGGCGATCCGGTTGGCCTGGCACGGCTTGGCGAAAACCGAGCGGGCTCCGCGGGTCACATCGTCCGTGGTGGCCATGTCCACAATCATCGGATACCGGTCTGCTCCGCAGAGCTCGTTGACCCGGTCCATGGCGCGCTGGGCGTCCGTTTCCTTGATCCTGGCTCCGCGCGGCCACGTCAGCCGCAGGATGCCCTGCTCCTCCAGTTCCAGTTGGAAGGTGACCGGTTGAAGGTCTTCCGAAGCTTTTGGGTGCTCCACGTTGCTCCTTGGCGTTTGGTCGGGGCGGGCAGCCCCAACAGGCACTTTAAGGCCGGCGACCCCCCGGGGCAAGGATTGGGTCCGAACCCTCCGACGCATTCTGCGCCGCTGGTCCGCAGCCGGGGCATGCGCTGATAGGGTGTTGCCAAATCTGGTATTTGCCGTGAAACGAACGTTGTATCGGAGGGGGCTCAGTGGTTTCGGACAGGGCCGATGTCCAGCAGGTCTCACTCACCGCCCTGGTGGCGGACTCCGACATCGAACGGCTGACGGTGACCTCTGCTGCGCTGACTGCCGCGGGGTTCCAGGTGTTTCCTGCCTCCAACGCCGCATCCCTGGCCATCAGCCTGGAACACAACAGCCATTCAGTGGTGGTGCTGGACAACTCGCTGGCGCACGGCCTCCGCAGCCCCGGCGTCCCCGTCCTGTTGCTGCTCGACACCGGTGACCCGGTGGACCATGAAGAAGTCGAAGCGTGGCGCGTGGTGGACTATGTCCTCAATCCGGTCCGTCCCGAGGAACTGGTTTACCGCGTCAACACGCTTATCGGCCGGTCCAAGGAACGGTCCCGTGCCCGCGGCGAAGTGGAAACCCTGCGTGAGAGCCTCCGCAACGTCTCGTCCGCCATCCGGGAAACCAACGATCCCCAACTCATTGCGGACCTCGTGGTGCGTGGCTTCGGCGAAGCCCTGAATGTTGACCATGTGTGGTTCGCGACGTTCCGCGACGAACGGGTCCCCTCCATCCGTGCCCAATGGAACCGCCCCGGCGTGGCCCAACTGCCCGCGAAGCTCGGCGACATGGAGAGCGTGATCGTGGGCCTCGCCAACAAGCTGTGGACCCAGGCGGATGTCCGGGCCATTCTGGATCACCGTAAGGAACCCGGGTCGCGTATCACCGCGGCGCTGCGTGCATGGTCGCCCGAGCTCAATCCAGTGTCCTCGGCGATCCTGCCCGTAGGCGAAGGTGCTTCCGCCTTGGGCGTTATCCTCCTGGCCACAGAAAAGACCACCCACGAGTGGACGCGCCCGGAAATCAACCTCATGCAGCACGTTGCCGGGAACGTGGCACACGGCCTTATCCAGGGCCACCTGATAAGCGCCCAGCAGCGGGTTCTCCATCAACTACGGCAACTCGACAAAGCCAAGACGGACTTCCTGGCCACAGTGAACCACGAGTTGCGTACTCCCCTGACGTCCATCACCGCCTACCTGGACATGATCCGCGACGGCTCGGGCGGTCCCGTGCCGGACGGCATCAAAAAGATGCTGGAAGTCATCGCCAGGAATTCGGACAGGCTGCGCCGGCTCATCGAAGACATGCTCACGGTGTCCATGCAGGACGGCAGCAACCTGGACCTCAAACCCGTGGACATCGCCAAGCTGCTGCAGGTGGTGGTTGCCACGCTGCGTCCGCTTGCGGAGTCGCGGCACGTGGCCATCTCCTATGTGGAGGCCTCTGAAGACATCGAGGTAACTGCGGACGAGGCCAAGCTGGAACAGGTGTTCACCAACATCGTGGCCAACGCCATCAAGTTCACGCCCGAGGGTGGCCGGGTGGGCATCACGAGTGTTCTGGCGGCCACCGAGGATGGCGGCCAAGCGGCCGTCGTCCAAATCGAGGACACCGGCCTGGGCATTCCCGAGCACGATCTCCCGCACATCTTCACGCGCTTCTACCGGGCCTCCAACGCGACGGCGGCAGCCGTCCCCGGAAGCGGCCTGGGACTGGCCATCGCCCAGGACATCGTCAGCAGGCACATGGGCCGCCTGGACCTGGACTCGACGCTTGGTGCCGGGACCACAGTGTCCGTGGAACTGCCCATCGGGGGACCCTAGCTTGTGACAAGACTGTCAACCATGGCAGCCTGCCCTGACGCGGATCGTCACTAATCCGCGACACATGCCGAAACAAAACTGATGCCCCGGGTGGTAACCCGGGGCATCAATTTGCGTCATGGGGCCTTTGCAGGCGTCCCCCCAATTAGTTCGGCCACCAACCGATGCTGGTGGTGTTGGTCTTGGTGGTGACGCTGTTCGGCCACCAGCCGATTGCCGTGCTGTCCTGCGAAGGCTCGGCGTTGGCCGGAGCAGCAAAGCCTGTGACCGCCAAGACTGCTGCCATGAGCAGTGTTGCCGCAAATTTCTTCATTCGCTGTGCCCTTTCGTTCTGATGCGAATTTCTTGTCCGTGACTTGAATAAAGTCACGGGGCAAACTATACGAGCTTTTCTTCAGCAATAACATGGATAATAGCCTCATGCAGAGTCCCCAACTAACGCCAGTGGTCGTAGCCGGACTCAACGCACGTGCCAAGTGGAAGGAACGCGACTTCGACGAAGCCTTCCGGCTGGCCGGCGAAGCCGCCGAATTGGCCACATCTGCCGGTGACGATGACGCCTGGTGGAACATGCTCTACCTGCAGGCCGAGTGCCGCCGCGACCAAGGACGGATCGAGGAATACCTCAAACTTGCAACAGCCCTCAATGATCATCCCCTGACCGCGTCCTCTGCCGAACGCGGCGCCATGGCGGGAACCATGGTGGCTGTTGCCCTGCAGGGACTCGGACGCCTGGCCGAGGCGGCTGCCATGGCATCCGACGCCGCGAAACTTGCCGCCGGGGACCCGGACCTGCTGTATGTGCAGATCCTGGCCCAGCGTGCCCTGATCGCCTCCCTCGCAGAAAGCAGGATGCTGGAGGACGCGTGGCGCGAGTGCCTGGAACTGGAAAACCTGCTTGCCGACGTGGATGAAGATACCGCCGGCAAGGGCTATTGGGTGATCGGCAACGTCGCCTTCCTCGCGGACAGGGTTTCCGACGGCGGCCTCTACCACGATCTCGCGGCCGAAAGACTGTCCCCCTCCAAGGACGTTGACCTGTGGGCACGGTTCAACCGGGCATCGGCCGAAATGCGCCTCCAGGCCAAGCTGAGCGACGCCGCTACCCTGCGCTGCATCGAACGGGCCGAGCTGGCCACGGACATCGTTGGCGGCTCGGAACGGGACCACTTGGAAATGTCACTGGTCCGGGCGCGCTGGAACTATCTCAACCAAGACATGCCCGCCGCCCTGGCCATCCTGGAGCCGCTGTGCAACCGTTCCTCCGTCCTGGCCACCCAGACAGCAGCCGAGGCGCATTTCCTCCTGGGCCGGACCCTGCTGGCCCTGGGACGGCAGCAAGAGGCGCAGGCAACCTTCGACGAATCGGCCGCGTTGTTCGAGCAGGCAGCCCTCCCGGAACGCAGCTCTGCCGTTCACGAGTATCTCCGCGATAATGTTGGGCGTACCGCAGATGAGAGAGGCGGACCGCACGGGGGGTGAGCATGTCCGAGGAGAAGTCTGGCGCCGGCAACGATCCGCGTCTGGGGTTGCTCCTGGAAGGCATCATCAAACTGGCCGCCGGGGACCTCGACGCCCGGATTGAAGTCTCCGACGCCCGTGACGAGATCGATGCCGTCATCATGGGCACCAACCTCCTGGCCGAGGACCTCCAGATCATCTACGCCGAGCTTGAGGAGCGCGTAGCGGCCAGGACCAAGCAGCTGCACGAGGCACACCGCGAGATGCAGCACATGGCCATGACGGACTCCCTCACCGGGCTCAACAACCGCTCGGCCTTCACCTCCGCTTTGACCGATGCCCAGGAACGCGCCCGCAACGGCGGGCAACGGCCCGCCATCCTCCTCCTGGACATGAACGGCTTCAAGGGCATCAACGACTCCCTCGGCCACACCATCGGTGACCAGGTGCTGGAAATCGTGGCCCAGCGGATCAGCGGTGCGGTCCGGGAAGAGGACATGGTGGCCCGCATGGGTGGCGATGAGTTCGCCGTCCTGCTGCGCGACGTTACCCCGGCGATCGCCAATTCCATCGGCAACCGGGTGCTTGCCGCCGTCGACGGCACCATGGAAATCGAGGGGCACCACCTCCGCTGCGGCGCCAGCATGGGCCTCCGGATGGCGCAGCCGGAGCAGACGGCCCAGGTGCTCATGATGGAAGCCGACATCGCCATGTACGAGTCCAAGGCCGAGGGCCGGGGGCGCTTGAAGGTGTTCAAACCGGAGATGCTGCACGCCCGCCAGCTCCGCAACCAACTGGTCAGGGAACTCAAGGAAGCCATCACCGGCTCACAACTGGTGCTGTTCTACCAGCCAATCATCCGGCTGGACACGCGCGGGATCGAAGGGGTGGAGGCCCTGGTCCGGTGGAACCACCCCACCCGCGGCATGGTGATGCCGGACGAGTTCATCCCCATCGCCGAGGAAACGGGGATCATTTCCGAGCTGGGCACCTGGGTGCTGCGCACCGCCGTCGAGCAGTTGCAGCAGTGGCGCAGCGACCCCCTCACAGCCCACCACGATTTCAACATGCGCATCAACGTTTCCGCGGCGGACCTCCAGCGACTGGAGTTCGTGGAGGACGTCCGGGAGGCGTTGAACTCGGCGGGCCTGGACCCCTCCCAGTTGGTCCTGGAGTTGACCGAATCAGCCGTGATCCAGGGCAACGACCTCGACCGGTACACGCTCAAAGCCCTGGAGCGCTTGGGCGTCGGCATGGAGATCGACGATTTCGGTACCGGCTACTCCTCCATCGACTACCTCCGGCGACTGCCCGTGCATGCGGTCAAGGTGGACCGTTCCCTGCTCTCGGCCCTCGGCAGCGACCCCTCGCAACCGGCACTGCTTGCCGCGGTGTTGCAGCTCATCCGGGCGTGCGGCCTGGGTGCCGTGTGGGAAGGCATCGAAACCGAGGACCAGGCCGAGTACTTGCTCAGCATTGGCTGCACCAGCGGCCAGGGCTACTACTTCAGCCGGCCCTTGCCTGAGGCGCAGCTCACCGAACAGCTCAGACACCATAAGGCGTGGCCGGTCCGGGATTGAGCCTGCGGCCTGTTGCCGCACGACGGCGGCGGGCCGGGTTGGTGCGCTGCCGCACGACGGCGGCGGGCCAGGTTGGTGCCCTGCCGCACGACGGCGGCGGGCCGGGTTCGTGCGCTGCGGGCGTGCCTGTGGTTCGGCTAGTTCGGCGCGACGGCGTCCTGGCTGTTCGCGATCCTGCGCGCCCGCCATTCGGAGTCCAGGATCGCGTAGATGTTTTCCGAGGCCCATTGGCCCTTGTAGTGCCAGATATCCACGAGCGTCGCTTCAAGGCGCATACCGATCCGCCGGCAAATTCCCGCTGAGCCGGCGTTGAGCGAGTCAAGCTTGGCATCCACCCGGTGGAAGGCCAGGAGTCCGAAGGCCAGGTCCAGCACGGCCTCGGCCGCTTCGGTGGCAATCCCTTGGCCCCTCGCGTCCGGGTGCAGGATCCAACCGATCTCCGCCTGGCCCGGGCCTTCCAACCATTTCAGCACTACTTCGCCCAGGAGCCCCGGTTTGTCCTGCCGCTCGATGGCCAGGCACACCCAGTCCCCTTCCTGCTTGAACTCGAAGTTGGCGTAGCGCCCCAGGACTTCCATGGATTTGGTCTTGCTCAGCTCGGGGCGAAGCAGGAACCGCGCGGTCTCGGGGAGGGATTGGTAACCGTGGAAGCGCTCAAGGTCTTCGGCTTCGAAGCGCCTGAGGATGAGTCGTTCAGTGAGGATGGGAAGCTCAGTGTCGGGCATGCCTCCGAGGCTACAGTGTCCGCCCGAAGCGGTGTCCAATCGCTGGCATCCGGGCACGGACCCGCCTCGCATCCCAGTCCCATTCCTGGTCATTTTTCCGGCCTGCCTCCGCGCCCGAATCGCCGTCCAGTCTTGACAGTTCGCCCGATCTGGGATTACCTAATGAACATTCGGTAAATAAAGCTGGAGGCAATGACGCATGGTTGAAACAACCCTCTCCGGTGCTTCGCACCACATCCTGACCAACGACTACGCGTCCGAATGGATGGGCATCGAGGTCCTCAAGCTCGACGACGGCCACGCCACCATCCGCATGAAGCTCCGCCAGGAAATGCTCAACGGCTTCGGCATGGCCCACGGCGGAATGATCTTCGCCTTCGGTGACACCGCCTTCGCACTGGCCTGCAACCCAGCCAACCCAACGCCCGAGGAAGCCGCCAACATCACGGTGGCCTCCGGCGTCGACATCAACTTCATGAAGCCGGCCTTCGAAGGCCAGGTGATTACCGCCGTCGCGAACCGCCGCGCGAGTACTGGCCGCAGCGGACTGTATGACATCCAGCTCTACGCCGCTGACCCGGCGGACTCCCCCTCCACAGACGCGCCCGGCGAACTCATCGCCGAGTTCCGTGGCCGCAGCCGCACCATCTCCAAGAAGTAGGAAGCCCATGACACAGAACACCGTCGCCGCACCGACTGCGTCCACGTCCGACGCCGTCCTGGACCGCGAGGAAACCATCTCCCGCGACGAACTGGAGGCCCTGCAACTCACCCGCCTCCAGCACACCGTCGCCTATGCCTACGACCGCGTGCCACTGTACAAGCGCAAGTTCGATGAGGCCGGCGTGCACCCCACGGACCTTCGCGAACTCAGCGACCTCGGCAAATTCCCCTTCACCACGAAGGAGGACCTGCGCCTGGAGTACCCGTTCGGCATGTTCGCCGTTCCGCAGGACCAGGTAGCCCGCATCCACGCGAGCTCCGGCACCACCGGCCGGCCCACCGTGGTTGGCTACACCAAGACGGACCTCGCCAACTGGGGCACCCTGGTGGCCCGCTCCCTGCGTGCCTCCGGCGTCCGTCCCGGGATGAAGGTCCACAACGCCTACGGCTACGGTCTCTTTACCGGCGGCCTGGGCGCCCACGCCGGCGCGGAAGCACTGGGCTGCACCGTCATCCCCATGTCCGGCGGCCAGACCGAACGCCAGATCCAGCTCATCCAGGACTTCAAGCCGGACGCCATCCTGGCCACGCCCACCTACCTGCTGACCATCGCGGACGCAATGGCGCACATGGGCATCGACCCCACGTCCACCTCGCTCAAGTACGCCGTGCTGGGTGCCGAGCCGTGGACCGAGGAGATGCGGCACGAGCTGGAAACCACCATGAACATCAAAGCCTCGGATATCTACGGACTGTCCGAAGTCATGGGCCCGGGCGTCGCCGGTGAAGCCGTGGAAACCCAAGACGGCTGCCACATCTGGGAGGACCACTTCCGGCCGGAAATCATCGATCCGTTCGACCACTCCACGGTCTTGGGCGACGGCGAACCGGGGGAACTGGTCTTCACCTCCTTGACCAAGGAAGCGCTGCCCATCATCCGGTACCGCACCAAGGACCTCACCCGCCTGCTCCCCGGCACGGCCCGCCCGGCCCACCGCCGCATGGGCCGCATCACGGGCCGCAGCGATGACATGATCATCCTGCGCGGCGTGAACCTCTTCCCGTCCCAGATCGAGGAAATCGCGTTGAGGATCCCGGAGCTCAGCCCGCACTTCCAGCTGGAAATTACCCGTCCCGAGGGCAAGCGCATGGATTCGCTGACGGTCCGGATCGAGCGGCGCGAAACCGTTCCGGTCGAGGCAGGCACGACGGCGGCCCACACCTTGCGCGAGCAAATCAAGATCCACGTTGGGTCGTCTTGCGTCGTTGACGTGGTGGAACCCGGTTCGCTTGAACGGTCCAACGGGAAGCTCCGCCGGATCTACGACCTTCGCCCCAAGGGCTGACGTTGTTGTGGCGCCGCGTGTCTTCCCTGACATGCGGCGTCGCTGAACGCGGGTCCCACCAGAGATCGTGAGAAAATGCCACCATGCCTTCTGAGACAACAGCCAAGCGCGGACGGCCCGGCTACGACCAGCAGTCGGTGCTCCGCATCGCCGTCGACGTCTTCAACCGTCACGGATACGACGCAACGTCCATGGGCATCCTGGCCGAGAACCTGGGGATCTCCAAGTCAGCCATCTACCACCATGTGCCTTCCAAGGGCGACCTCCTGAAGCTTGCCCTGGACCATGCGCTCGGCGGTCTGGAAGCGATCCTGGAGCAGCCCGCCGCCTTGACTGGTCCGGCCGACTCCCGCCTGGAATTCGTGCTCCGCCAGACCATCGCAGTGCTGGTGGACCGGCTCCCCTTCGTGACCCTGCTGCTTCGCCTGCGGGGCAACACGGACATCGAGCGCGACGCCCTGGAACGCCGCCGCGCCTTCGACCACAAGGTGGCTGCGTTGATCTCCGCGGCCCGCGAAGACGGCTCGCTGCGGCAGGATATCGATCCCCGCACCGTCACGCGCCTCCTGTTCGGCACCATCAACTCGATCGTGGAGTGGTACAAGCCCGGCGGCTCGCTGTCCCCCGAGAAGCTCGCCGACGACGTCATCACCATGGCCTTCGACGGCCTCCACGCCGCCGCCTGACCCTCTCTCACCAAACCGCCCCTCCCCCCGGATCCTCTCTCACCAAACCGCCCCCTTCCCCTGACCCTCTCTCACCAAACCACCCCCTTCCGCCAACGCTCTCTCACCAAACCACCCCTTCCGCCAACGCTCTCTCACCAAACCACCCCCTTCCCGGACCCTCTCTCACCGCCGCCCGACAGCGAATCGTAAGCTCTCGATGGCCGCCCCAAGCGTAAAATTTTCAGCGTAGGAGGTGGCCAAAATGCATCTAGCCCTCAACACAGCCACAACTGTCCTGCCCGTCGATGACATGAGCCGCGCACGCATGTTCTATGCGGAGAAGCTCGGCCTGCCGCACAGAGGCAAGACCTGGGATGGAAACGATTTGTTCGGCAACGACGGCGGCGCAATGCTACAACTGTTGCCAATCACGGATGGCATGCACTCCAGCCATACGGCACTTAGTTTTGAGGTTCAGGACATCGAGCGCCTGGTCGCCGAGATGGAAGCACGGGGTGTCACCTTCCAGGACTATGACCAGCCTGACCTCAAGACCGAGAACCACATCTGCACAACCGACGCCGAAAAGTGCGCCTGGTTCATGGACTCGGAAAACAACGTGCTCTGCATTCATGAAACCTTGGGCCAACAGGCCGAATACCAGCTGTAGATCAAACGAAAACTAAGAACGCCTTCCCGTTGGGGAAGGCGTTCTTAGTGGGAGAGCATCGCGCTTAAGCGGCGATTCGGTGAGAGAGGATCCCGCCTAAGCGGCGATTCGGTGAGAGAGGGTCTCGCCAAACCGGCGATTCGGTGAGAGAGGAACCCACCAAACCGGCGATTCGGTGAGAGAGGAACCCACCAAACCGGCGATTCGGTGAGAGAGGAACCCACCAAACGGGCGATTCGGTGAGAGAGGATCCCGCCAAACCGGCGATTCCGTGAGAGAGGATTACTTCTCTACGAGGGTCAGGACGTCGTAGGTGGCCACGATTTCGTCGTTCTGGTTGGTCAGTACGGCGTCCCAGGCAACCTCGCCGTACTCGTCCGTCTCACGCGGCGTGATCTTCTTCGCGGTCAGCGTCACGCGGATGGAATCCCCGGCGGCCACGGGCGTGATGAAGCGCAGATTCTCCACGCCGTAGTTGGCCAGCACAGGACCCGGAGCAGGCTCCACGAACAACCCGGCGGCCCAGCTCAGCAGCAGGTACCCGTGCGCCACGATGCCTGGGAAGAACGGATTGGCTTCGGCGGCTTCCTGGTTGGTGTGTGCGTAGAAGGTGTCGCCGGTCGAGTTGGCGAAGGCCGTAATGTCCTCCAACGCTACCTGGCGAAGCTCCGAGCGGACAGCATCACCGATGCGCAGCGTGGCCAAGGATTTCCGGAACGGGTGCTCACCTTCGGTATCGACGGTGAAGTTCCGGTCGGCTCCTGTGTGCCACTGGCCCGTAACCGCGGTGAGCATGTTGGGTGAGCCCTGGATAGCCGTGCGCTGCATGTGGTGCAGCACGGAACGGATGCCGCCGAGCTCCTCGCCACCGCCGGCACGTCCCGGGCCACCGTGGACCAAGTGCGGCACTGGCGAACCGTGGCCGGTGGAGGAGCGTGCGTCCTCGCGGTTGAGCATGTGCACGCGGCCGTGATGGGCGGCAATCCCCAGAACCAGCTCCTGCGCCACAGCGGGGTCGTTCGTGCAGACGGAAGCCACGAGCGAACCGGATCCACGGGCAGCCAGGCGCACGGCGTCGCCGAGGTCTGTGTAGCCAAGAACCGAGGACACGGGACCAAAGGCCTCCAAGGAGTGGACTTCCTCGGTTTCGGCGTCGGCCCAGCTCAGGAGTACGGGAGCCATGAAGGCGCCGTCTTCCACCACGCCCACGGTGCCACCTACAGACGTGACCGACGGCGCATCGAGGCTTCCGTACGCAAGCTCACCGCCGGCGTCGAGCATTGATTGGACAGCAGCCCGGACGTCGGCGAGCTGTTCCAGCGAAGCGAGCGCACCCATGGTGACGCCTTCTGCGCGCGGGTCGCCGACCACAACGCGTTCGTTGATGCGGGCACCGATGGCGGCGGCGACGTCGGACGTCAGTGCGGCAGGGACAAGGACACGCCTGATCGCGGTGCACTTCTGGCCGGCCTTGACGGTCATCTCAGTGACGACGGCCTTGACGAAGGCGTCGAACTCGGGAGTGCCCGGAACAGCGTCCGGACCCAGGATCGCTGCGTTGAGGGAGTCCGTCTCCGAGGTGAAACGGACGCCGCCCTGGACCACGTTGGCGTGCGACTTGAGGGAGTTGGCAGTGGACGCCGAACCGGTGAAGGACACGAGATCGCGGTAGTCGAGTTCGTCCAGGAGGGTCCGGGCGGAGCCGGAGATCAGCTGCAGGGAGCCGGCGGGCAGGATGCCGGATTCGACGATCGCGCGAACCGCGGCGGCGGCAACGTAGCCCGTGGGTGTGGCTGGCTTGACGATGGTGGGAACGCCGGCCAGGAAGGCTGGAGCGAACTTCTCCAGCATGCCCCACACCGGGAAGTTGAAAGCATTGATCTGCACAGCAACACCGGGAATACGGGTGTAGATGTGTTCGCCGGCGAACGAGCCGTCCTTGGACAGGATTTCCATGGGACCGTCCACCACGACCCGTGAGTTGGGCAGTTCACGGCGGCCCTTGGAACCGAAAGTGAAGAGCACCCCAATGCCGCCGTCGATGTCGATCATGTTGTCGATCTTGGTGGCACCGGACTGCGAAGACTCGGCGTACAGCTCCTCACGGCGTCCGTTGAGGTACATGGCCAGCTCTTTGAGCTTGAGTGCGCGCTGGTGGAACGTCAGCTTGCCCAGTTCGGCCTGGCCTGTGGTGCGCCCGAAGTTCACGACGGCGGCGAGGTCCAGCCCGTCGGTGCTCACGTTGGCCAGGACTTCTCCCGTGCTGGCATCGCGTACGGGAACTGTCTTGGCTTCGGGCGCGGGCGTCCACCAGGCATCCTGGACGTAGCTGGGGACGGTTGCAACGGCTGTGGTTTCCGGGGCGACTGCTGTAGTGGTCATCGTCGACGGGTCCTTCCAAGGCACATGAAAGCGGCACGGTCATTGCTGGAGGGGCCAACATTACTGACCGGCCGTTCGGTAATATATACAGGGTACATGAAGGACCGGCCAAGGTCAGCAAGAAATTTGCCGCAGCCGTATCAAGCGGCGGTGAGCTTCGCCTTCAACACAGCAATCTGGGAATCCGTAATGCCGTTGGCACGCAAGTAGCCCTGCACGTCAAGCCCTGCAAGGAAGGCCTCGAGCGCCGTGCGTCGACGTTCCAGCAGCGCTTCAAGATCCGCATCCGGCAGGTAGGGATCATGGGCGTGCGGGGCTCCATGCGTCCGGTGCCGTTCATTGATTCCGCGGGCAGCCAGCTCGTAGCCCCGGACGATCTCCCGGTCATCGACACCCGCCAGGCGCTGCAGCATCAGGGCAATCACTCCGCTGCGGTCCCGTCCCGCGGAACAGTGGACCACCACTTTGCCCGGCGAGGCCGCAATCGCCTTGAAAACGAGCGCGATCTTGTCCGCGAACAGCGCGAGGTACTCCCCGTATTGGCCCGGCTCCTTGAGGTACGGACCAAAGAGCGAGGTGAACTGGCTGTGGTCCGGGTCTTCGGTTGGGCAGTGTACGACGTCGATCCGCGCCTTCACTTCGTCCGGCACCTGGGGATCGGTGTCGCGTTGCCGCCGCTCGCGCGAGGCGCGAAGATCGATCACGGTGCGGACGCCGTCGTCGTACATTTGCTGCCACCCGGCCTCGGTGACCCACTCGTGGCGGCCCATCCGGTACACGTCCCCGGCGATCCGCCAGGCATTGACGGCGCCGTCCCAAGGAACCGCCTGGGGTGCTGAAGTCATCCCATCCATAAGAGCCAGCTAACCACACAGAGGTGCACCGCGAGAGGTTGGCTTCCGGGCTTTGGGGGCATACTTAGCCCCCAAAGCTAACCCCTCGGCGCAGCGGCAGTGTACTTCGACAGCCTGTACTCCAACCCGTTCCGGACGGCGGGCCACTCGTGCTCCAGGATAGAGAACACGACGGTGTCCCGCAGGGCTCCGTCGGCGCTGCGGGTGTGGTTCCGCAGCACCCCGTCCTGCTTGGCACCGAGGCGGGCGATCGCGTCGCGGGACTGCTGGTTGAGCCAGTGCGTACGGAATTCGACGGCGGGACAGCCCAGTGTTTCGAAGGCATGGCGCAGGAGCAGCAGCTTCGAATCCGGGTTGGTTCCCGTTCCGTGTGCAGACGCGGCGTTCCACGTGGAGCCGATCTCGACGCGTGGCAGCACCGGGTCGACGTTCATGTACGTCGTCATGCCAATGAGTTTCCCCGTGCTCTTCAGCCTCGTGGCGAACGGCAGCATGGAACCGGCTTCCTGGAGGGCAAGGCGCCGCTCGATCTCCGCAGCCATCCCCTCCGGCGTTGGCACGGAGGTGTACCAGAGCGTCCACAACTCACCGTCGCGTGCCGCGTCCACCAAACCGTCGTGGTGGTCCATGCGGAGCGGCTCGAGGGTGACGAAATGGCCGGTCAGGGTGATGGGTTCGATGGCAGTCACCCGGCCAGCCTAGTCGTTCCAGTCGAAGAATCCCTTGCCGGTCTTGCGGCCCAGTTCGCCACGCGCCACTTTGTCCCGGAGGATCTGCGGCGGCGCAAAGCGATCGCCGAGCGTGGAGTGGAGGTATTCGGCGATGCCCAGTCGAACGTCCAGGCCAACAATGTCCGTGGTCTTCAGCGGTCCCGTCGGGTGCTTGTAGCCCAGCACCATGGCGGCATCGATGTCCTCCGCCGAGGCCACGCCCTCCTCCACCATGCGCATGGCCTCCAGCGCGATGGCCACGCCAAGCCTTGAGGACGCAAAGCCGGGCGCGTCATTGACGACGACGGCGGTCTTGCCGAGTGCCTCGGTCCAGCTTTTCGCCGCGGCAGCAAGTTCGGGTGAAGTTTCCTTGCCCAGAACCACCTCGATGAGGGTGGACGCAGGCACCGGGTTGAAGAAGTGCAGGCCCACGAAGCTGGCGGGGCGGTGGAGTTCATTGCCCAAGTCCGTCACGGACAGGGAGGACGTGTTCGAGGCCAGGAAGGAATCCGCTGAAAGGTGCTCTTCCACGGAACGGAGGGCCTTGACCTTGAGGTCGTAGTCCTCGGGAACAGCTTCCACCACCAGGCCGCAGTGGATGAAGGATTCGTAGTCCGTGGAGGTGCTGAAGCGGGACAAAACCTCCTCCGGTGTCTCGGACAACGTGCCGCGGGCTGCCGACTTGGCAACTGCTTCCGAGACGCGGCCATGGGCGCCCGCCGCGGCCTCGTGGTCACGCTCCACCACGATCACGGTTGCGCCCTTGGTCAGGAATGCATGGGCAATTCCTGCGCCCATGCGGCCCCCGCCGAGGACTCCGACCACGTGCGGGATGGCGGGAAGTGCTGTCATTTCTGGGTCCTGCTCTCTGGCTCGGCTTTGTTCTGCTTCTTGTCCGCACCCTTCTTGTCCAGGAAGGCCTGCATGCGGTCGAACTTGGCCTGGGATTCGAAAAGGATTCCCTGGGCAAGGGTGTCGATCAAGGGATGGGCTTCGGCCGGTGCATGGAACACGGACTTGGTGATGCGGACCGCCAAGGGATCCTGTCGTGCAATGCGATCGGCCAAAGCGTGTGCGGCATCCATGAGTTCCGGTGCCTCATAAATGCCCGTGATCAGGTTGATCCGCAGGGCTTCCTCTGCCCTCAGCACAGCTCCGGCCAGGAGGATTTCCTTGGCTTTCGGTTCCCCAACCAGTTCCTTGAGGCGCCAGCTGGCACCGGCAGCCGCCAGGATGCCCAGGCCGGTTTCCGGATTGCCGATGCGGACGCTCGGCGTTCCTATCCGGAAATCGGCTGCGTAAGCAAGCTCTGCTCCCCCACCCAGGCAGTATCCGTCGAGGGCGGCGATGACGGGCATGGGCAGCTTGGCGATGCGAACGAAGATGGTGGAGTTGATTCCCTGGAGGGCATCGTCGCGGCGCCGCTCCCTTAACTGTCCAATATCGGCACCGGAGGCGAACACACCGTCGGTCCCGGCGATGATCAGCACTTTCGGATTCTGTTCAAGCTCGGCGCACACAGCGTGGAGCTCGTCCACCATTTGCTGGTCGATGGCGTTGCGGACCTCGGGACGGTTCAGGAGAACGGTGAGGCGATCCTCGCGCTCCTCAACCAGGAGGGTGCTGAAGTCTTCGGGGTTCAGGGCCATTACACGCCTTCCAGCAGCATTGCGGTTCCTTGGCCCACGCCGATGCACATGGTGGCCAGGCCGAGTTTGGGTCCGTTCGTCGAGGCGAGTTCGCGCTCCATGCGGCCCAGCAGCGTAATGGCGATCCGTGAGCCGCTGGAACCGAGTGGGTGTCCCAAACTGATGGCACCGCCGTCGTTGTTCACGATCTCCGGGTCAAGCCCCAGGCGCCGCATGGTGGCCAGCGACTGCGTGGCGAAGGCCTCGTTGAGTTCCACGGCGCCCAACTGTCCAACATCCAAGCCGGTGCGCGCCAGGACCTTTTGCGTTGCGGGAACAGGACCAATGCCCATGATCTCCGGCTCGCAGCCCGCCGATGCGCCGTCGATGATTCGGGCACGCGGCGTCAGGCCGAATTTCTGGATGGCCGACTCCGAAGCGACGATGATGGCGGAGGCGCCATCATTGAGGCTCGAGGAGTTGCCTGCCGTGACCACCGAACCGCCCGGAACCACGGGACGAAGCCCGGCCAGGACATCCATGGTGGTTCCCTCGCGGGGACCCTCGTCCGTATCCACCACGGTTTCGGACTTGCGGGTCTTGACCGTGACGGGAACGATCTCTTCCTTGAACCTGCCGCCGGCGATCGCTGCCAAGGCGCGTTCGTGAGAGCGGACTGCGAAGGCGTCGGCATCCTCACGGGAAATGTTGTCTACCCGGCCCACTTCCTCGGCGGTCTCCGGCATGGAGTACGTCATCTTGCCGTCGCGGGACAGTTCGCCCTTGGTGAAGAGCGGGTTCGCGAAGCGCCAGCCGATGGACGTGTCGAAGATCTGGCCAGGCTTGGCGAAGGCCGTAGTGGGCTTCTCCTGCACCCATGGCGCACGGCTCATGGACTCAACGCCACCGGCAACAACAATGTCCGCCGCCCCCGACTTGATCATGTGGCTGGCCATGATGATGGCGCTGAGTCCTGAGGCACAGAGGCGGTTGACCGTGATCCCCGGGATGTGGAGGGGAAGTCCGGCGAGGAGGGTGGCCATGCGGGCGACGTTGCGGTTTTCCTCGCCCGCGCCGTTCGCGTTGCCGAGGATCACCTCGTCAATGGCGTCAGGGTCGACGCCGGCACGCGCCACTGCTTCCCGGACCACCAAAGCGGCAAGGTCGTCGGGGCGGACGGAGGACAGTGCCCCACCGTAGCGACCCACCGGCGTTCGTGCGCCGCCAACAAGAAAAGCCTCGACCATGAGAACCTCCTTCGCGAAGTGAAAGGGACCGGCACGGAATAATATACCGACCGTTCGTTCTATAAAGATTACACGGCCTGGCAAGCGGGTCAACAGATGGCTGGATCATCATCTACCGACCCGCACGCCCGGCTTAGACCACGCGGATACCCAGGTGCCCGGCGAGCAGCGGGGCCAGAAGGCTCAGCTGATAGTCGTCAATCACCACCCCAGCCAGCCCCGCAAGGCCGTTGATTCCGCGGAACTCGGAGGTTCGGAGGTCCACGTCCTTGAGCTTTGCACCCGTGACATCGATGGAGCCGATGGTGCAGTTCTTCAGGGCAACCCGGGTTCCCGTGACACCGCCAAGATCGAGTTCATTGATGATGCAATCCGAGATCTGCACATCCATCAGCTTGGAGCCGCGGAGGTTCACGTAGTCGAGCTTGCCGCCGTCGATTCGGACTGAGCGCCAAGTGCCCTCGTAAAGTTCGGCCGAACCCCAGCGCGGGTTGCTGATCTCCACGTCCTGCCAGGAAGTCCGCGCCGCCGGGAACACCGGGGCAAAGGGCTCGGACAAGATGCACTCCCGGAACGTTGCCCCACGCAGTTGGGCCTCATTGAAGGACACGCTGTTGAACTCGCATTCGATGAAGTCAGCGCCGCTGAGTTCCTCGCCGTCCGCCGAGACGCGGGTGAGCCGGACGCCGTCGTACCTTTCACCACGCTGGAAGTCCGGGGCGTCGTCGTCGCGCAGTTCCTCCAACCGCACCCGGGAAATCCTTGGCGCGGTCACCTTTGCTGCCGCCATCAGAGGGATTCCGCCTTCGCTGCGATCTCGGCAAGGTCCTTGGCCAGGGCCTTGCGCGTGACGCTCATGCCGATCTTCCCGAACAGTGCCATGGTGATCCTGCTCAGCAGCGTGGGCTTGATGACCTCCGCACCGAACGTCAGGGTGATGTCCGTGCCTCCGTCCCGCTCGCTCAACGCAAAACGGGTGGTGTAGTCGGCGCCGCTCTGGAGGGCCTTGACGGTGGTGCTGCGGGGCGGGTCCGTTTGGGACACCCACATTTCCACGGTTTCCTGGCGGCCCATCATGGTGCGGGTCTCTTTCCAACGGGTCCCTTCACTATAGGGACCGTCCGTGAGCATTTGGATGGCGTCGATTCCGGAGATGGTCCCGGCTGAACCCGGGATATCCGATATGACGGCCCAGACTTTCTCCGGGCTGGCGTTGACGTGCTGGGTCAGGGAGGTGGTGTGGTCCATACATCGAGCCTAGACCCGGGCACTGACACTCCCAACTGGCTGGCAGTTGGCTACGAGAACAGCTCGCTCTTGGGCTGGTTGTTCTTGACCTTCTGCCAGCCGAGCCAGAGGACCAGGGCGAAGAACGGGATGGTCGCGAGGGTCCACAGGCCCAGGAGGAACACGTCTCCGGTGGCCTTGTCCGTGACGGTGTCGAAGCGGATCAGCACGGTGATGGCCAGCAGGGCAATAAGGCCCAACCAACTGGTCCACGGCGAACCCGGCATCGGCAGGGAAGACACCTTCCCGCGTTTCTTCCGCAGCGCGATCTGGCTCGCGAAGATCGAACCCCACGTGAAGATGACACCGATGGAAGCCGTGTTGAGCGCGAGATCGAACGCGTGGGAACCACCCAGCCAGATGTTGAGGAGGATACCCACCAGATAGACGCCGCCGATCGCCAGGATGGCCGCGTACGGCACGTGGCGGGTGGACATCTTGGTCAGCCACTGCGGGGCGTGCCCGTTATTGGCCATGGTCCGGAAGATCCGGCCGATCGAGTACAGGCCGGAGTTACAGGAGGACAGCGCGGCGGTAATGACGATCATGTTCATCACGTCACCCATCCAGCCGAGGCCCATCTGCCCGAACACGGTTACGAACGGCGAGGTACCGGCCTTGTACTGGTCCGACGGCAGCAGCATCGCCAGCAGGGTCACGGAACCGACGTAGAACACCACAATGCGGATCACGACGGCGCGGATCGCCTTGGGCACTTCGCGTTCCGGGTTCTCCATCTCACCGGCGGTAATACCGACGAGTTCGATGGCGTTGTAGGCGAAGATCACCGCGTTCAGGACCAGGATCATCACCAGGCCGCCCTTGGGGAACATGCCCCCTTCGTCGTGGAAGAGGTTGCCCACGGAGGCATGGCCCGCACCGACCTGCGCGTTGGTTACCACCATGAAGGTACCCACTGCCAGGAAGATCACGATGGCGGCGACCTTCAAGCAGGAAGCCCAGAACTCGAACTCGCCGAACGCCTTGACGCTGAACAGGTTCACGGCCACCAACAGCACCAGCGCTGCGATGGCGGACAGTTCCACGGGCACGTTCGGGAAGAAGAACTGGAAGTACAGGCCGATCGCGATCAGCTCCGCGATACCGGTCATGGCCCAGTTGATGAAGTACATCCACCCGGACAGGTAGGCGCCCTTCTTGCCGAACATTTCACCGGCGTAGCTCACGAACGAGCCGGAGGTCTGCCGGTACATGATCAGTTCACCGAGCGCGCGCATCAGCAGGTAGGCGATGACGCCGGCAATGGCGTAGGAGAAAATCAGGGCCGGACCCGTGGAGGCCAGGCGGCCACCGGCACCCATGAAGAGGCCGACGCCGATCGCGCCGCCCATCGCGATCATGGTCACGTGACGGCGGCTGAGGGTCTTCTGGTAACCCTCGGCACTGAGGGTGGAGCTCCCGCCGGCGGATGACGCCTTGGGGCTCTGGAGATCTGTGGGAGTACTTTGCGGCACAGCTGTTCCTTGTGGGTTGGGGTGTTGCTGTTGTGGTTGCGCCGGTGCCGGAGCAGGGGCCGATCCGGCACACAAAATTCGGATTTTTTCCCGGTGAGGAATCCACTGTGTGACGCAGACCGCAGAACGCCGAACGTTCGGGCAACCCGTCCATCTTACGGCATATGACGCGGAGCTCGTGACGCAGGCAACAAACCCTTGCCCTCGGAGACCAACGCGGGGTCATTTGCGGCCCATCCGGCATGTGCCATCAGTGACCCCGCGTTGCTGGAGAGTTGCTAGAGGAGGGTTCCATCCACCATCCGCCGGCGCACCCAGCGGCCTGCGGGGCCTGAAGAAGCGCAGCGATCGAACCACTCCCCCAGCGCACGATCATGGCTCACGATCAGCACGGTGCCGTCAAAGCCGGCCAGCGCAGTTTCGAGTTGTTCCACGAGCACCGGCGCCAGATGGTTGGTGGGTTCGTCCAGGATGAGGGTGTCGAAGCCGCCCAGGAGCAGTCGGGCCAACGCGAGGCGCCTTTGCTGCCCGGCGGAGAGGCTCCCCACGGGAACGTGGAACTCTGCGGGCCGAAAGAGCCCCAGCCGCAGCAGGGCCTCCGCATGCCCGTCGATGTTCCCGCCGAGTCCTGCCGCAAATGCAGGGAGAAGCCGAAGCCCGGGTTTGGCCGGGATGTCCAGTTCCTGCCGCAGGTAGCCCACCGTGCCCACGCGTCGCACCTCGCCGGCAAAGTGTTCGGTATCCCCGGCGAGGACGGAGAGCAATGTTGACTTTCCTGCTCCATTTGGCCCGGTCAGGAGCACTTTGTCGCCGGCGGATACCCGAAGGGAGGTCGGCTCCAGGCGTCCGGGAACGGCAATACCGGAAGCCTCAATCGCACCGTCGAGCCCATCAAGCGAAACCGCCAACGTCAGTGGCTCGGGTGGCCGTTCAACCGGGTTCTCCTCGAGTCGCCGGAGCCGCTCGTTGGCATTGCGGACCTTGCTGGCCGCGGCCCTTTCCCACGTGCCGGTCTTGACGCCGAACGCCATCTTGTCATTGTCGCGCCTGCGGCCGTACCCCATGCCTTCCGCCACCGTCGCGGCCTGTTGCCTCTCGGCGGCCATGGCGTCAATCCACGCGTCGTACTGCTGCACCCACCGGGCACGCTCAGCCGCCTTCTCGCCCAGATATCCCTCGTAGCCATTGCCGTAACGCGTCACTGAGCGACGTTCAGCATCCACTTCGATCACGGTGGTGGCCAGCTTCCGCAGCAGGACCCGGTCATGCGAAATCACGACGACGGTGCCCCGGTGGGCGGTCAATCTCGATTCCAGCCACTCGGTTCCTGCGGCGTCCAGATGGTTGGTGGGCTCGTCGAGGAGCAGAGCATCAGCCGGATCGGCCAACAAACAGGCCAGCGCCACCCGTTCCTGCTCGCCTCCGGACAAGGAAGAAAGCGTCCGACGCCGGTCCAAGCCTCCCAGCCCCAGCTTGTCCAGCGCTGCTTCCACGCGGGATTCGGCCGCGTATCCCTCCCGGAGCTGGTACTCGGTGCTGAGCTGCCCGTAGAGGTCCAAGGACTGGCGGTCCGCCGCCGCCAGGTTCTCCTCCAATTCCGCCATCCGGGCTTCCAGGGAGCGCAGCGAGGAAAGGGAGGTGTCGATGGCATCTGCCACCGTCAAATCGGAGGGAAGTCCGTGCGTCTGCGCGAGGTAACCCACGCGGTAGCCACCGGCGCCCAGCGGGCCGGCCGTGCCGCCGTCGGGCGTTTCCTCACCGGCGAGCAGGCGCAGCAACGTGGATTTGCCCGCGCCGTTTTCGCCAACGACGGCAAGGTGTTCACCGTGGTGGACCACCACATCGACGGACGAGAAGAGTTCGCGGTCCCCGTAGCCGTGGGAAACGCGGGAAAGGTGAAGGTGATGGGTCAAGAGATGTCCTTGCAGGTCCGCAGTTAGTGGCACAACGCCATGTGGGCACTGGGAAGGCAGCCGGAAGAAGGGGCTGCTGTTAGGACTCCATCGCTCCAGCCTGCCCGGCAACGCACACGAGAGTCAAGCCCGGACGCCATCGACGGCAGTTAAACCGACGACCGCGGCCTTGATATGACACCACATTGGCGTCAAAATGGTGTCATGCAACTCAAGCAGTATGTCAGCGCGGTCCAACACCAGCTTGATACCGCCGCAGAGGCCGGAGGCCCGGAAGCGCGCGCACTGAGCGAGCGGCTCACGGCGGGACTCGAATCGACGGTCAGGCTGGTACTCCTTGAAGCTCTCTCGGATGCCGCCAGCGAAATCACACTGGAGCTCGCTCCCGGCTCAGTGGAAGTGAGGCTCCGCGGCCGCGACCCCGAATTCGTGGTAGCCAATCCTCACAGCGGAGACTTCGAGGCAGCCAACGAGTGGACGGGACCCGTGGCGCCGGAGGATGTAGACGGGGCCGGCACCTCACGGACCACGCTCAGGCTTCCCGACCACCTCAAGCAGCATGTCGAAGAAGCAGCCGTCCAGGAGGGCCTCTCCGTCAATGCCTGGCTTGTTCGGGCGGTCGCGGAGGCGCTTAACGCCGGGCCCTCGGGCAAACGCACTTGGCGCCGCGAGCCCGGCGAGCAGAATTTCACAGGATGGGCACGCTGATGGCAACCTTCCAGACTCCCCAGCCAATCGCCGTCGTGGTTGACGTCTCCGTTCGCGGCGACGTCTGGATCGTCGCGCGGGACCAGCCCGAGACCGAGGTAACGGTCCGCCCCCGCAAGCCGAAGCGGAGCCTGGACGTCAAAATGGCTGAGCAAACCACCGTGGACTACTCGGACGGCCGTCTGCAGGTCCGGCTTCACCCGCCATTCAGGCACACCTGGTTCAGCGATGGCGGCGCAGTCGAGATCTCCATTGAAGTTCCCGTCGGCAGCAGCCTGGAGCTGAAGTCCGGCATGGGAGACCTCCTTTGTGACGGAGAATTCGGCACTGCGGACCTGAAGACCGATTTGGGCCACATCCGCATCGATCACTGTGGTGAGCTTCGGGCCCACACGGACTTGGGCGATGTCACCGTGGAGCGAGCCTCTGGCAGGTCCAGGATCAAGACAGGCTCAGGGAAAATCCGCATCCGGGAAATCGACGGGGTTTCCACCATCAAGAACGGCAACGGCAGTACCTATATCTCTCACGCTTCCGGCGAACTCACCGTGAGTGCGGCCAACGGCGACGTCTCCTTGGAACGGGCCGGGCTGTCCACTACCGTCAAAGCCTCCAGCGGCGACATCACGGTGGGCGACGTCGCCGCCGGCAGCCTTACCGTCCAGACCGCGGCAGGCACGCTCTCCGTCGGAGTGCGCCGGGGCTCCGCCGCCTGGCTGGACCTCAGCACCAAATACGGACGGGTACGCAATGGCCTCGAAGCCACCAACGGACCGGCACCGAGCACGGACAAGGTGGAGATCCGCGCCCGCAACGCATATGGCGACATCACCGTGACGCGCTCGACTGTTGGCGCAAGCTAGGGGCCGCTACGCTGCCGCCACAGCCCGTTTCCGCCGGGCCTTCGCCAGACGCGTACCGATCAGTCCCTGCCGCGGGCTGAAGAGATAGACGACGGCGAACACGGCACCTTGGGTGACCACCACCATCGCACCCGATGCGGTGTCGAGGTAGTAGCTGAGGTAGATCCCGGCAATCGAGCAGGCCACGGAAATGACCGGTGCAATGACCAGCATCCGGGAGAAACGGTCCGTCAAGAGGTAGGCCGTGGCACCGGGGATGATGAGCATCGCGACCACCAACACCACGCCGACGGTCTGCAGTGCCACGACTGACGTCAAGGCCAGCAGGCCGAGCAGCAACGCTCCGAGCCTGCGTGGAGACAAGCCGATGGCGTGCGCGTGGGTGGGGTCGAAGGCGTAGAGCGTGAGGTCGCGCCGCTTCAGTATGAGGACCGCGAAAGCCACCACGCCCAGCACCACCACTTGGAGGAGGTCCGGGACACTGACGCCCAGGAGGTTGCCGAAAATGATGTGGTTCAAGTCGGTTTGGCTCGGGGTCACTGAGATCAGCACCAGTCCGAGGGCAAAAAGGGACGTGAACACAATGCCGATCGCGGCGTCCTCCTTCACCCGGCTGGTATTCCGCACCACGCCGATCAGCGTGACCGCAATGAGGGCGAAAACCAACGCGCCCAGCGCGAACGGCGCACCGACAATGTAGGCAAGGACGACGCCGGGAAGCACCGCATGCGAGACGGCGTCGCCCATGAGGGACCAGCCAATGAGGACGAGCCAGCAGCTGAGGACGGCGCACACGACGGCAGCAATGGCGGTGGTCGCGAGGGCGCGGACCATGAAGTCGTAACTGAGGGGTTCGAGGAGGAATTCCATGGCGGTCAGCCCCTGTTCATGACGTCGAGGCCGAAGGCCATGGCAAGGTTCTCCGGCTGCAACACGACGTCCGGGCTCCCATGCATGAGGACTTTGCGCATCAGCAGCACGGCTTCGTCGCAGAGCTGCGGGAGCGCATGGAGATCGTGGGTGGAGACCAGGATCGTGGCCCCGTCTGCGGCGAGCTCACGAAGGAGCCGGGTGATGGTGGCCTCGGACCGCTTGTCCACTCCGGCGAAGGGTTCGTCGAGGAGCATCATGGTGGCGCCCTGCGCGATGCCCCGGGCCACGAACGCCCGTTTCTTTTGCCCGCCGGACAGTTGGCCGATCTGGCGGTCGGCGAAGTCGCCCAGTTCCACCCGTTCCAAGGCATGCTCGACGGCGTCGCGGTCGGCTTTGCGGGGCCGGCGCGTGAAACCCATGTGTCCGTAGCGGCCCATCATCACCACGTCCCGGACCGAAAGCGGAAAAGCCCAGTCCACGTCCTCGCTCTGGGGGACGTAGCCGATTCCGGCCGCCTTGCGAATCTTCATGGGCGGTTCTCCGTTGATAAGGACCCGCCCGGAGTCCGGCTTGACCATGCCCATGATGGCTTTGAACAGCGTGGACTTTCCTGAACCGTTCATGCCCACGAGGCCGCAGATACGTGACCGTTCCAGGCTTAGGGAGGCCGAGTCGAGGGCGAGGACCTCACCGTAGTGGACAGTGACATTGTCGACGAGGATCGCTGGACTGCTCATGTTGTGCCCCCAGTCAGTGCGGTGGTGATGGTTTTCGCGTCGTGGCGGATCAGGTCAAGGTACGTGGGCACGGGGCCGTCGGCTTCGGACAGGGAATCGACGTAGAGCACTCCACCAAACGTGGCGCCGGTAGCCCCGACCACTTGCTGCATGGGTGCGTCGGACACCGTGGATTCGCAGAATACTGCCGGTACCTTGTTGTCCTTGACGAATCCGATTGCGCGGGCAATCTGCTGCGGAGTGGCCTGTTGCTCGGCATTCACTGCCCAGATGTAGACCTCCTTCAGCCCGGCATCGCTGGCAAGGTAGGAGAAGGCGCCTTCGCACGTAACCAGGGCACGGTGGGCTTCGGGGAGGACGGAAAGCCTGGACACCATCTCGTCCTGCACTGTTTGGAGCTGGGCGTTGTAGGCCTTGGCGTTGGCTTCGAACTCCGAGGCATGGGCCGGCGACAGCTTGGCGAACGCCTTGGCCATGTTGTTGGCGTAGATCTGCACGTTCGCGGGGGACATCCACGCGTGCGGGTTTGGCTTGCCCTTGTAGGAGTCCTCGCCGATTTCAATGATGTCCACGCCTTCGCTGACTACGGCATGAGGGACGTCGAGGCCTTCGACGAACTGGGAAAACCATGCTTCGAGGTTGAGCCCGTTATCAAGAATGAGGTCCGCTTGGGCGGCTTTGCGGATGTCACCCGGAGTGGGTTCGTAGCCATGGATTTCGGCGCCGGCCTTGGTGATGGATTCCACGCGCAGTTTGTCCCCGGCAACGTTCTTGGCGACGTCGGCCAGCACCGTGAAGGTCGTGAGGACCATCGGCTTGTCATCGCTGCTTGCAGACGTGTTGCCGCCACAGGCGGAGAGTCCAAGGGCAAGGGCGAGTGCGAGCAGGATAGCGGCGAAGCGGCGGACATCTTTGGCACACCGAAACACAAAGTTAGGCATACCGAAAAGTATAGCCAACCCAGGGCTGGCGCGGCAAAGCTAGGCTGGTCACATGGGCTCCCTTTCGACGCAAACCAGGCTGTACCGGTTCAACATCCTCGATGCCGCCGCCGTCGTGGCCTATGTGGGCTTCATGGCCTACTTCACGTTTGCCGGCGCGTCGGTGGAACGGCTCATGCTGCAGTTTTTCCCGGAGCCGGCCACGGCGTCCTATGCCGTGAACGCGATCTTCTATGCCGCCGTCGGAATCTTCGCGCTGGCTTCAGCCTGGCGGGTGGTGGGGCGGGACTTCCGGATCCTGGGTACCCGGCCGTGGTTCACGCTGGGCATGGTCCCCCTGTCCGTGGTGGTCATGCTCATCATTACGGCAATTCTGGTCGCAGCCCTGGGTGGCGCGCAGAGTTCAGAGAACCAAATGGGCATCCAGGGCCTGCTGCAACACGTACCCGCATGGCTCATGGTTCCCCTGTTGGTGCTCCTCGGCCCGTTCGTTGAGGAGTACCTGTTCCGGCACCTGCTGATCGGGAAGTTGTCCCAGTACGTCAACATCTGGATTTGCTGCATTGTGTCAACTGTGGTGTTCGCTGCGATCCATACCATTGGCAGGGAAGGCCTAGAGCTGTCCGCCCTGGCGCCCTACCTGGGCATGGCCGTGGTCCTGGTGGGTGTGTACGTGTGGACGGGTAGGAACCTGATGTTCTCCTATCTGGTCCACGCCGCCAAGAACCTGCTCGCCGTGGTCCTGATCTACGCGGTCCCCGCCGAGCTTCTCCCCAGTTAGCCATCAGCCCCGCCCCCAACTGGGTCGCAGTTCGCGTCGTTCCCAGCGCTGGTAACGACCCCAACTGCGACGCAGTTGGGTGGGCGGCCGGGGCCATTACTAGACTCGGACTGTGAACAACCAACTCCCTGCCAAGGTTTCCGACGTCTTTGACCCCACGCGCTGGCGCACCGTTTCCGGCTTCGACGATTTCAAGGACATGACCTACCACCGGCAGGTTGAGCGCACGGCGGACGGAGTCAAAGACCTCCCCACGGTCCGCATCGCCTTCAACAGGCCCGAGGTCCGCAACGCCTTCCGTCCGGGCACCGTGGATGAGCTTTACCGCGCCATGGACCACGCGCGCATGACCCCGGATGTGGCCACCGTGCTGCTCACAGGCAACGGTCCCTCCGACAAGGACGGCGGGCACTCCTTCTGCTCCGGTGGTGACCAGCGCATCCGCGGCCGGGATGGCTACCGTTACCCCGTAGAAGACGCCGCGGGGGATTCCGCAGAATTTATCGATCCTGCCCGCGCCGGACGCCTCCACATCCTTGAAGTGCAGCGGCTCATGCGGACCATGCCCAAGGTGGTCATCGCCGTCGTCAACGGTTGGGCGGCCGGCGGCGGACACTCGTTGCACGTGGTCAGCGACCTCACCATCGCTTCCCGGGAGCACGGCAAGTTCAAGCAGACGGACGCCACTGTAGGAAGTTTCGACGCCGGATACGGCTCCGCGCTGCTGGCCCGCCAGATCGGGCAGAAAGCCGCGCGGGAGATCTTTTTCCTGGCCCGCGAATACTCTGCCGAGGACATGGTCCGGATGGGAGCCGTCAACGAGGCCGTGGACCACGATCGCCTGGAGGAGGTGGCACTGGAGTACGCCGCGGACATTGCCCGCCAATCCCCCCAGGCCATCCGCATGCTCAAGTTCGCGTTCAACCTCGCGGACGACGGACTGGCCGGCCAGCAGGTCTTCGCCGGCGAAGCAACGCGCTTGGCCTACATGACGGACGAAGCCGTGGAGGGCAAGGAAGCGTTCCTCCAGAAACGCGACCCCGACTGGTCCAACTTCCCCTACTACTTCTAGGACCCGCCGTGGACATCGATCCCATCCTCAAGGCCCTGGCTGCCGCCCTGCAAGGCGAAGGTCCCGCCGTCGAAATCGTCACTGACGCAGACGGCCGGCCAAGCGCTGTTCCCGTGGAAACCGGCGTCGAGGACGCCGCAATGGTGGTGCGCACCTCCGGTTCCACCGGGACTCCCAAGGCAACCGTCCTCACCATTGATGCTTTGGCGGCGTCGTCGGTTGGTACGGCCGTGGCCCTGCGCGGCGAGGGGCAGTGGCTGCTGGCCCTCCCCCTGCAATACGTTGCGGGTGTCCAAGTACTGGTCCGGTCCCTGTACGCCGGAACCCGGCCGTGGGTGATGGACCAGTCGAAGGGTTTCACCCCGGAAGCGTTCACTGCCGCCGCCGAGGAACTCACGGACAAGATCCGCTTCACCTCCCTGGTGCCCACCCAGTTGCAGCGCCTTCTGGACTCCCCCGCCCCTGAAACCCTCGCGGTCCTGCGCCGGTTCAACGCGATCCTGTTGGGTGGCGCGCCGGCGTCGCCCGCACTTCTGGCCGCGGCACACGCGGAAGGTCTCAACGTCGTCACCACCTACGGCTCAGCCGAGACGTGCGGCGGGTGCGTGTACGACGGCGAGCCGCTGGACGGCGTCGATATCCGCCTTGGCGAGGGCGAACTGGAGGGCCGCATCCTGCTGGGCGGCGCGACCGTCGCGGCCGGCTACCTGGAGGACGGCCCCGAGGCCTTCTTCGAAGACGACGACAACCGTTGGTACGTCACCGGTGACCTGGGCGAAATTTCGCCGGAGGGCAAGCTCACCGTCCTGGGCCGCGCCGACGACGTCATCATCACCGGCGGGGTCAAGGCTTCCGCCGCGTACATCCAGGAAAAGCTGGAAGGGCTCGACGGCGTCACGGCGGCTTTCGTGGCAGGCGTCCCGTCGCGCGAGTGGGGCCAGGCCGTGGCCGCCTATGTGGCAATGACCGACCCGACGCCGGAAGGCATCCGCGGTTTCACGGCCAGGCGGGAAGCCGCATTGGGGGTTTTGGCCCCGAAAACCGTGCTCGCGGCCGGCGAATTGCTGATGCTCCCCAACGGAAAGCCGGACAGGCTGGCCATGATCGAACTGCTCGAAGCCCTGCATCAGGGACAATAGACAGGTTCTGCCTTAACGAACCTGACTGAAGATCAACCCCAAACACACGAGGTACTGCACGTGGCGACAGCTGCACAATGGATTCAAGGAGCCCGGCTCCGCACACTGCCCGCAGCGATTGCGCCGGTCCTGATCGGCTCGGCTGCGGCCTTCGAACTCCATGCTTTCCGGCTGCCCAACGCGATCCTGGCGGCACTCGTGGCCCTGTTGCTCCAGATCGGCGTCAACTACGCCAACGACTACTCCGATGGCATCCGCGGCACCGACGAGGACCGCGTGGGGCCGCTGCGCTTGGTGGGCTCCGGCGTGGCCAAACCGGAACACGTGAAGTGGGCTGCGTTCGGCCTGTTCGGCCTGGCCATGGTGTGCGGCCTCATCCTGGTGATCATCACCCAGACGTGGTGGCTCATCCTGGTAGGCATCGGCTGCGTCCTGGCGGCGTGGGGCTACACCGGGGGCAAGAACCCGTACGGCTACCTCGGGCTGGGCGACGTGTTCGTCTTCGTGTTCTTCGGGCTCGTGGCAACGCTGGGAACCACGTACACGCAGGCAGGGCAGGTCAGCCTCGCGGCGGTGATCGGAGCGATCGGCACCGGACTCATCGCCTGCGCGCTGCTCATGGCCAACAATGTCCGGGACATCCCCACGGACACAGCTGCCGGGAAACGGACCCTGGCCGTGCGTTTGGGCGACAGGCACGCCCGGGAAAGCTACGTGCTGATGCTCGGCGTCGCCATCCTGCTGGTGGTGGTGCTGGCACCCACCAAGCCGTGGATGCTGATCGTGCTGCTGCTGATCCCGGCCTGCCTGATGCCGGCCTGGCTCATGGTCAACGGGAAGAAGCGCAAGAGCCTCATCCCGGTCCTGAAGCAGACGGGCCTGATCAACCTCGGCTACAGCCTGCTGTTCTCGCTCGGACTGATCCTGACGCGGATCTAGAACCAGTCTTTGTACAGCTAACGCCCCCAAGAAGCTTCCTTGGGGGCGTTAGCTGTACAAAAACGCTCTAGGCGGTGTCCGGGCGCTTGTCGTTGTTGATGCCAACGTCCGGGTTTCGTTCCACCAGGGAATCCTCGGCAGCGGCGTCGTCCACTTCGCCGGCGGAACGGAGGGGCTTGGCCCGGCCGGAGAAACGCTCACGCATGGCCCCTGTGGCAGCATCGCGCTGCTTCTGGAAAAACAGGTAGCTGACAGCAAAGGCGATAACGCCTGCACAGACCACGGCCAGGATCGCACCAGTCCCGAGGAACAGGAAAAGCACGAACAACGGCACGAAAAGCGCCAAACGGATCAGGGAATACTTGAGGAAAGCCACCATACAAGTTTAGCCGCCTCGATGGTTGCACTCTGATCACACCCACTGCGGGGCGTCCAGCGAAGGCCTTTCGGCGACTAGACTTGGTGCATGCTCCGCGTTGTTGGCGTCGTCCTGGTTCTGGCTCTCTTTGTGTACGCCCTCGTCGATGTCATTCGCACTGACAGCAGCAGCACCCGCGGCATCTCCAAGCCGGCCTGGATCGTTGTCATGATTGTCCTTCCCGTGCTGGGTGCCGTCCTCTGGTTCATCTTTGGCCGCCCGTACGGCAAGCCTTCCGCGCAGTCAGTGCGCCGCTACCCCACTGCCCCGGATGACGACCCCGACTTCCTCCGCAACCTGGAAGCCCGACGCCGGAACCAGGCCGAAGAAGAGCGGCTCAGGAAGCTCAAAGCCGAACTCGAGGCCAAGGAGCGCAAGCTCAAGGATTCACAAAGCCCTGACACAGACGAACTGAAGTAGGGAACATGGCCCAACAAGCTGATGAACCACGGTCGATCCAAGCGAACACCGGAACGCCTGTCAGCGGGCCACCAATCACCACCCAAGTACCACCGCCACGCCCAGGAGTGTCCGTATCCGCACCCCCACCGATCGTGGCCGCAGTACGCCCGCCCGGCCCTGCCCGTTGGGCCCGGACCGTGTGGCTGGCCAGCTTCCTGGCGGGTCTCGGCGTCATCCTGACGGATTTCCTGGGCCGCAACGCGCATTTCGAACGCCTCAAAGGCGTCATCGGTGGCATGGTCCCGGACAGTGACGCGACGGCACTCGACGGCGCCACCGCCGTCGTTTTCCTCGGCAGCCTGGGCATGCTCGCGCTGGTGACAGCCATGGAAGCCGTCCTGCTGGCCGTAGTCTTCCGGCACCGCGGGTGGGCGCGGTGGGCTCTGGCTCCCGTGGTCCTGCTGCACGCTGTGGTGACGGTGGTGATTGCCGACTTCGTCATCGCGCCCGGCGCTGACGGAGTGCTGGCGACTGTCCTGCTCGCCGCGCAGTACATCCTCGCCGCGGCTGGCCTCATCCTGCTGTTCCTGCCGTCGGTATCGGCATGGCTACGGCGTGGACGGACGGCTCCGCCGCTGGCTCCCCGTGCAGCAGGGCGCGGCTAGGCGAGCGTCCTCAGCGTCCAGCCGGAATCGCCGCGAGCATCCCTTCGCAACTGCGGATCACCACGCGGCATGCGCCCAAGGCAGCCGGTTCAGTCAGCGGGTTCTCCGCGATCGCACGCCAGCGGTCCAGACAGGAGCGGGCAGCATCGCTGACGCTGTCTTCGCCTGAATCGCCAGGGAGGCCCAACCTCAGCGCGGCTGCCGTCCCGGATCCACCCACCAGGCGCTCGGCCTCGGCCGCGGCAGCCGGGGTGAGCCCCACGCCGCTGGTCCGGAGGGCAGCCAGCAGCCTGAGTTCCCTGAACTCGTGGGCTCCGGCCTGGAGCCGCTCCAACGCCGTCACCAGGGAAGTTGCGTCTTCGGTTGCCGTGCTCCGCAGCAACGCTTCCAGACCCACGACGGCGGCGCGCGCCTTGAGGGCCTCGGCGCGGGTTTGGAATAACGAGGCGATGCTTTGAAGCAGCTGGCCCAAACCGCTCCGCCGGGCAAGTTCGTGAGCCAGTTCCGTGGGATCATCAAGGCCACCACGGATCAGGGCAACGCCCAGCCGGATGCCGAACAGTCCGAAGCGACCAACGAGCGAAACCCTGGTTTCTGCTGCGATTCCACGGGGTTCGGTAGCCCGGACAAAGCGGTCCGCGGACAGCATGATCCGTTCCCACTCGGACTTCCCAAGGCCCGCCAAGCAAACCAGTGCCTCATAGTCGGTTTGCCGCATGGTCCGGGAACTCTGCGCCAGCAGCCCCGCTACCGGTACTACACCGAGGGCCAGTGGTTTCAGGTTCTCGTCGCGGCTGTAGCGGTCGGCAATCACTGCGGCGGAAATCAGGGAGTCGATCCTTCCAGCGCCGATCTCATCCGCCCTGGACAGCACGGCGAGCGCGTTGACGGTCCCGGATTGCCCCACGGCATTGTCCCTGAACGATTCCAGGAACCGCACATCCGAGGCATGCATGTGGCGCATGAGGTAGATGACGGCGTCGGCGGTTGAGGGCGCGTTTTCGGGTAACAGGAAAGCCGTTGAGCGGCCTGAAACATCCTGGGAGAGGGACGCTATTCCGGGGGTGTCGATCAGGGTCAGGTCCTTCAGGCTCGCTGCCGGCCAGTCCACCACCAGGCGCTCCACGTCTTGGGCCTCGATGCCGCCGGGAGGGAACACCAGGCGGCCATTTTCCCGGGTAACCGGTAGCGAACGCGGTTCACCGCGCACCGGGAAAAGGGTGACGCGGGGTGTGGGTCCGTGCCGGTACCACGTGACAATCCTGGTGCACTCCCCTGCATCCGTTGGGGCGATTTCCTCGCCGATGATCGCATTGAGTAGGGTGGACTTTCCGGCTTTGACCATCCCTGCCACGGCGATGCGCAACGGTCCGGAGAGCCTTTCATCGAGCTCGTCCAGCGCGGCCGTGGCGCCGGGATCGCCGTGGAAGACCTCCCGGGCTTGTGCCAGGAGACCGGCAGCTTCGGCGATGCCGGAGTCCTCCATGGCGTTCATCCCGCCCGCGAACCGGCTGGCTGGGGCTTGGGCGAAACCCCGTCGTGGAGCGCAGCCGCGGCCAGGGCCAGGGCGTCCACTTTCTTGAGTTGGACCCTGATGTCCTTGATGCGCAGGTCCCTCTCGACGGCGTACGTCGCGGCGGCTTTCTGGGCGGCCGCCACGGAATCCGTCAGGGAACGGTGGTGCTCGTCAGCGATCTCGGTGAAGTGGTCCCTGGTGGCCCGCTGAACAAGGCGCAGCCTGTCCTTGAGCTGCTTTCCCACTTGGAACACGACGTCGTCAACCTGCTTGCGGACCAGCGCTTTTGCCTCCGCCTGGCGGCGCTTGAGCCGTGCTTCCTTCTCCTCTCGGTACGCCTTGCGGCCCAGCAGGAGTCCGGCACCGACGGACAGGGGATTGATCAGGGCCATGCCGAAGATGCCTGTCAGCAAGCCGAACATCAGCACGCCGCCGTAGGAACCGCGCATCCCGATCAGTACCTTCTGGAGCGGCGCCATCTTTCCGTCCTCCATGGTGGGCATCTCGTCCACGGGGTCAAGGACACCCCCGGTATCTGCCACTTGCATTAACGGCAGGGCCACATCGTCTTCGGAGAAATGCTCTGCAACCTGCCGGGCCAGCCACTGGGCGCGTTCGCTGGTCCACACGAACGTATCCGAAACCGCTGCTGCCGCGCTTTGCTCCAGCCAGAGGGAGAACTGTTCCCAGGCCGGTCCCGGATCGCCTTGGTCGATGGCGTTTTCCGCCTCCCGTTGGATACGCCGCAACCGGTCCCGGAGGTCGTATTCCATGTCCGCGATGAGATCCCCGATGCCGTCGTTGAGGGTGGTCTGCCAGCGGGCGGAGCGTTTGCGCAACGCGTCGGCTTCCTGTTTGGCCGATTGCAGGTCGGCGATCATCTGCGGCGTGCCATCCGGGTTCTCCAGGGCGGCGAGCTCAGAGTGAAGCGAGAGCCTTAGGTGTTCGGTGACGGACAGGACATCATGCTGCACAGCCCGCCATCGAATGGCCGCCGCACGGCCCTCGATGTCGTTCCGGAGATACGCGATCAGTGCCGGGAACCCGGATTCCTCATTCAGCTCCTTGTCCTGCAGGCGGGCTGCTTGAAGTCGCAGCTCAGAGGACACCGGGAGCAGCCGGATGTCCGGCCCGACGTCGGCCAGATGCTTCCGGTCAAGGTCGGCAATCTGCCTCCACCCCGGGTACAGGTCGGTCTTTGAGAGAACACAACAAACGTTCGGACTGACCCGCATGGCTTGGCGAAGGAAACGGATCTCCGGGTCCGTGTACTCCTGTGAGGCGTCCGAGACGAACAGCATGGCATGGGCGGATGGCAGGGCAGTCAAAGTGGTCAGTGTGTGGGAGGACCCGAGTCCGCCCACTCCGGGGGAATCCACGATCGTCAGTCCACCGGCAAGGAGGTGCCTGGGCAACGCCACCTCCGCCGCAACCAGGTTCTTGGCGTTTCCGGGGTTTCCGGCCTCAGAGACGTAGGCCGCGAGTTCATTGATGTTGACCGGGCGGCGCTCAAGGTGCGGATCACCCGCAGATGTCCCGGCACCCGGGGGTTGGCCATTTTCCAGATCGCCAGGCGCGGTGTCACCCGGCATCAGGACAGCCGCGGAGGCAGGATCGCCGTGCTTAACCACAGTGGGCACCGACGTGGCGATGTCGTCGTCAACCGGGCAGACCGGTGCATTGACCAAGGCGTTGATGAGCTGGCTCTTGCCTTGCTTGAACTCGCCCACCACGATCACGCGGACACTGGGATCGAGCAAACGACGACGGGTCTGTTCCAGTCGCCGTCGAAGGTCGTTCCTTTCTCCTGCCCCCAGCAGTTCAATGCCTTGCTCCACCAACGTGGCAATGCGTTCCGTTTCCGTCACGGCTGTTCCTTTCCTCCCGAACCCGAATGCCATGTGAACCGGCGAAATGCCCGGCAGGTGGTTTTCCGCCTGCCGGGCACTGCTGGGGCTTTACTTTCGTTTGCAGTACGCCGGAATCAACTCCCGTTGTCAGTCAATGTCCACGTCGTTCTTGGCCACGACAAGCGAATCGTCAATGTCGTTGTATTCGACATCGAGTTCGTTGTCGGCAATAACAGTGTTGTCTTCGACGTTGGTGTAATCGACATCCAGCTCGTTGTCCTGGACGACCGTGGAGTCGTAGTTGACCTGCACATCCTCCAGTTCCACTTCCGTGGAGTTGTCCACCTCCAGCTCGTTGTCCTGGACAACGATGGAATCGTTGATGACTTCGACATCCCCTACTTCCAAGTCCGTGGAGTTGTCGTTGAACGAATCTGCGACGTTGACCGAATTGTCCGAATTGTCCGAATTGTCGGAGTTGTCGTTGAACGAGTCGGCGATGGCTATGTTCGTCGAGTTGTCCGAATTGTCGGTGTGCGTGGAGTTGTCCACCGAGTTGTCCTCGTTGAACGAATCCTCGATGTCCACGTCAACATCAACATCGGTGTTGTACGAATCGTCGGTGTTGTAAGAGTCCTTGGTGACCGAGTGGTCCGAGTTGTCGTTGAACGAATCCTTGACTTCGATGTCCGTATTGCCAACCTCCACGTCGCCCTCGCCCTGCGAAACGATATTCAGCGAGTGGTCATCCGAATTGTCGGTGTTGGTGGTGGTGTTGCCGGAATCCCGGACGTCGTCGCCGGCCGCGATGGCGCCGTCGCCGGAGGCGATCACGGCCTCTTGCTCGAAGACCTGGCTCACGTCGCCGTTGGCCCAGATGTTCTGGTTGACGGACTGGTCGTTGATGGTGTCGCGGTCATCGATGGTGGTGGTGTAAGAGTAGTTGTTCACCACGTGGACCAGTTGCTGCACTGCGTGGGCGTGGTCGTCCCAGCCACCACCGCCGCCGCCACCACCGTGGCCATGATCGTCGTCGTCATCCCAGTCACGGCCACCACCGCCGCCGCCACCACCGTGGCCATGATCGTCGTCGTGATCGTCCCGGCCGCCGGTGTTTCCGTTGCCACCGTTGTGGGGAGCAGGTTGGCCGGCCGCACCGCCACCACCAGTGGAGGCATGGTTGCCACCGGTGTTGTATTCACGGTCGAACGAAGACCGGGCATTGATCGGTGCGTAGTCCAGGACCACGGGCCGGACGGCGTCTACGTCAGCGGAGGAAACGTCCCGGAGTCCCGCGGCTGCAAGGGCGGCTTCCGGATCACGGACAAAGTCCTCGGCGGCTTCGGGGTTGTTGAACAGGCTCATCAGGAACTGTACGAGCTGTTGTGCGAGTGTTGGCATTGGAACGCTCCCTCAAATTCTGTGTTGGTGGGAAAACGCCCGGCGCCGTTGCCGGGCTTGGGTCCAAACTATGGCCGTGCGGATGGGCGGGGCATCGGGTGCGGTCCCCCTATCGTCGGGCCACCCGTTAGGGGATGCTGCCGGTTTCCGTTAGGGGGTGCAGGGGTGTCATTCGTAGGGCGGGTGCCCATCCCCCAACGCCAAACGGAGGCGAACCAGCAGTTCGGAGCGGTTCTCCGCACCTAAACGGCGCCGCATCCGGGCCACGTGGTGTTCGGCGGTTCGGGGCGAAATGTAGATCGCATCGCCGATCTCACGGTAGGTCTTGCCTTCCAGAACCAGCCGCGCCACTTCCTTTTCGCGCGGACTCAGTCCGGATGGTTCCCCCGCCTGGCCGGCCCCTATCCCCGGAGGCTCTTCCCCCACGTCCGATTGCCCACCGGTTCCCTGGGGGTGGATATCCCGCGCGCACGCCAAGAGTTTCACCATGTCCCGGCGCTCGTCGGCGCGGGCTGCGGCGTGGCCCGCCAGCCGCGCACCTTCCCAAGGCATTCCGACGGCGGCCAGCCCACGGGCCGCTGTTTCGACGTCGGAAGCCTGGAACCGTCCGGCGAGGACGGAAACCCAGGCTTTACCACTGGAAGCCAGCACCCCTGCGTAGTGGCTGTGCTCTGCGGCCCGCACCAGCGCGGCCGCGTGTGGAGCCAGTTCCTGCGGGCTTTCACTCAGAAGGGCGGCCTGGACGGCCGACCAATGCAACGAAACGGACCACAATCCCGGGTTCCCGAGCCGGTCCAGGAGCTCCCAGGCCCCTTGCACGTAGTGCGAGATGCGGCTTGTTTCGCGCAACCGGGCAGCTGTGATGAGCAGTTCTCCCCACGGCAGGAGGCTGAAGAGATCCACGGAGACATGCATCATCGCCTCCCGTGCGCGGTCCCATGCGAGGACCAGTTCGTGGACTTCACCACCACGCCTGGCAAGCCCGACTTCGAGGGCCGCATGGAGGAACTGGTCCCTGGGCGTGAAGTTCCAGGGATTGGCTTTGACGGCCTCATTGATGGCCAGTCTGGCGTCGTCCGGGTTGTCTTGCTGCATGGAGCACCACGCCTGCATCAGGAAAAGTCGTGGCCGTGCGGAGTCGCCGCCCTGTTGTGCCGCCAACGCCGCTTGAACCACGGTACCGGCAACTGCGGGCTCCCCCGTATGCAGGGCCACAAGGGCAGCCAGGACCGCGGGAATTTCGGGGGTTGGGACACCGGCGCCCGCCGCATTCATCATGTCCGAGGCCCTGATCAAGTCAGGAAGGCCAAGCTCCGGCAGGGGCCCCAACGTTCGGCGCAGACCTTCACCCATGAGGGAAAGCGCGACGGCCAGGAGGGTGGGCGAACCGGATGCTGCGGACCCCGCCAGCAGTTCCCCGGCCGCGTCGGCGTCGCCAGATCCGATCATGGCCAAGGCTCCCAAAGACGCCGAGGAGCCTGTCCGTTCAGGTCCCAGCCACTTGTAGGTATCGGCACTGCGGGCCAGCATTCCCCGCTGGGCCCACACGGCTGCGGCCACATCGACGCCCAGCCGGATGTCCGGAGGCTCGGGCAACGCCAGTAGCCGGTCCACCATCCGGCCCGCGGCATCGAGGTCTCCAACGGCCGCCGCCGCCTGCGCGCGCCGCGCGGCCTTGGACATCTCGTTGGCACCGGCCAGGATCGATTCGGCGTACAAGGTGGCGGCCAGCAGCGGGTCCGAGTCCAACACCAGGTCCGCTGCGCGTTCGAGTTCTTCTGCAACGCGCGCATCCCGAAGACCGCCGCGGGCGAGTTCCCGGGCCAGCTCTCCCAAGGGCCGCCCGTGCGCCGCATACTTATCCACAAGTTCGCGCTGCAGTGCGTGGATGGCGGTGTCCGGGGTGCTGTTCAGCAGCGCGTACTGTACGGTCCCGAGCAACGAGCCGTCCGGAAACAGCAATCCGGCTTCCGTCGCCGTGTCGATGAGCTGTGGAAGGTCGCCGCGTCCCTCAAGCGAGTCCGGCAGGGGCGAGGGCAACGTGAACCCCACGGCCAAGGCCAGCAGCAGCTCACGAACCAACTCGGTAGTGCCCTTCAGATCAGGTTCGCGGCCGGCAGGTGCTGCCTCGCCCTGTCCCTCGGCTGTACGGCCTTCCCCGCTCATCCCTAGGCCTCCGCGGTCAGGGCGGGATCTTGGCTCGGGCTGGTCTCGGGTGGTGTTGGAGCAGGTACCTGTTCCGTCGGCGGATCCGACGGCAGGGGGTCCTGGGTTACAGGCGGCTCGGTGACCGGGGGCGCCTGGGTTGTGGGCTCGGGTGCAGGCGTCACAGGATCCGGGACAGTAGTGGGCGGCGGATCGGCCGGTGTCGTGGGGACTACAACCGGAGGCGTGGTCGGCTGCGTTGGCGGAGTGGTGGGATCGGGAGCCGGACCGCTTGCCGCGCCACCGGGGGTCGTTGGAGACGGAGTGGACGTGCCCGGAGCCGAGGGACCCGGAGCAGAAGGGCCGGACGTCGGTGTACCGGCACCCGGAATGGCCGCGCCGGCCCCGCCAGCAGGCGCTCCAGCGACGGCGCCTGTGCCGCTCCCGGCCATACCGGCTCCAGTGCCACCTGCCGGGCCCGACCCCTTCTGCCCCGTCCCCGTCTGTCCGGTACCAGCGGGCGTACGCGCCGTCCTGGCAGAGGCATCAAGGCCCTTGCCCGTCTGGCCACTTGCCGGCGTCGATCCTGGTTCGGCTGCAGCGCCACCGGCCGATGCGCTCTGGGGCTGCTTGCCGCCGTCGCGCATCACATCAGTTGCTTGCGACGCGAACAGGGAGATCAGGCCACCGCCCTCCGGGGTTTGCGCAGCCGTCGCGGTAATGACCGTGAGCACCGTGGCTGCGGCCGCCGCGGCGGCCGTCATCCGGACCCGCGATCCGGGGGCGTGCCGCCCTGCCTTCGACGTACCCGCTGCCGCCTGCTTGAGCGCGGACAGTGCCGTTCGTCCATGCACGACGCCGGGACGCGCCACCGGGTTCGCGCCCCGGGTGCGGTGACCAGACATGGCAGGAAAACCTGCCGCGACGGTCGCAGCCTCACGGTCCGCTGGCCCACCCTCCGCCGTCGGCGCTGCGGAGCCACCGGAAACGGCGGGGTTCGCCGAAAGAGCCGGGCTCGCTGAGAGGGCCGGGCTCGCTGAGAGGGCCGCGCCCAGGCAAATGGACGACTTCGGATCGGCATCCACCGCCACGGGCCGCTCAAGGTCCGCCGAGACCAGCTCGGCCACCAAGGGAATACGCGACGATCCACCGATCAACAGAACGGCTGTCAGGTCCTCAGGTTCCACCTGGACGGCCTGCAGGCTCCTGCGAAGGGCATCCAGGGTGTCCTGGACCTGCGGCTCGATCATCGCCTCGAACTCGGAACGGACAAGCCGGATGGCCTGCTGCCTGCCCGGAAGCGCGACGGAAATGCTGGCCTCGCTGTCCAGGGAGAGCGCTTCCTTCGCTTCGCGGCATTCCCTCTTGAGCCGGGACAACGACGAAAGGGTTGCAGGATCGTCCGCGGCCAGGGCATGGACGGCGTCTCCCAGATGGGCCACCACGTGACGCAAAACAGCGGCGTCGAAATCGGCGCCGCCCAAGGTTTCAATGCCGTCCGGATGGCCGATCAGTTCAAACCGATTGGCTCCAGCCTTGCGGAGGACCGCGGTATCGAAGGTGCCGCCACCGAGGTCGTAGACCGCAATGGTGCTGCCATCCTCAACCCGGGTTTGTGAAGCGTAGTGCAGGGCCGCAGCCTCGGGTTCACTGATCAGGCTGACATCGTGCAGTCCCGCGACGTTGAGTGCCGCGAGGACCGTCGAGATGCGGTGTTGGCCCCAGGACGCCGGGTGCGTCATGACAATGGAGGAAGCTGGACCGCCCTCGCGCTCTTCGGCTTTGGCCACCACCCACCGGGCCATGGCGGCGAAGACGTCCTCAGGCGCCATCCACCCTTCCCCCACCGCCAGGGGAACCGGGTCGCCGATGCGCCGCTTGAATTCCCGGACCATGCGCCGGGGATCGTCCAGGCCGCGGCGCTCGGCAGCTTCGCCTACCAGGACCCGGCCGTCCTCCGCGTAGTAAAGGACGGAGGGCACGGCGCTTCCGTGGAGTCCAAGGGGGAGCACTTCCGGCGCACCGGTGGAACCCTGGGCGGGCCGGAGCACGGCTGCCGCGGTGAAACTTGTCCCGACGTCAATGGCGAGAACATAGCTCATGGTTACCTCGAAAAAGAACATGGCATGGCGCATGCGGTCTTCATCACAAGCGGGGTCCAAACAAGGTAACACTTGCCCTTGGCGGGCGACAGCTTAATTTTTGGGCCGCAACCGGGCTCTCTCCAAGTGATAGTCGACTCGATGGAGAAGGCCCAGTTCAGGCCACTGGAAGGCCTACAGCCCTGAGTAGGAGTGCAATCCGTTGAAGACCGTGTTCACCAGCGTGAAGTTGATGATCACGCAGGCGTAGCCCACAATCGACAACCAGGCCGCACGGGTTCCGGTCCACCCGCGGGTGGCGCGGGCGTGCAGGTAGCCGGCGTAGACAACCCAGATCACGAAGGTCCAGACCTCCTTGGGGTCCCAGCCCCAGAAGCGTCCCCACGCTTTTTCGGCCCAGATCGCGCCAAACATGAGCGTGAACGTCCAGCCCACGAAAGCCACCGTGTTGATGCGGTAGGAGAGGTTCTCAAGGCTCAGCGCATTGGGGACCACCCGCATGAAGGCCAGGTTGTCCCGACGGCCCGCGGCGAGGTTCTTCTGCCGGTACGACTGCAGCAGTTGCAGCGCCGACATGGCGAACGTCAGGGTGAAGAGTGCTGAGGACAACACGGCGATGGAAACGTGGATGATCAGCCAGTAGCTTTGCAATGCCGGCACGAGGTGGCCGACGGGAGTCCAGAAAGCCACCGAAGCGGCCACCAGCATGATGATGGCCAGGCCGATCACGAACGTGCCAAGGAAGCGCAGGTCGCGTCGGACCAGTGCGATCAGGAACACGGCCACGGCCACGAATGCACCGGTAGTGAGGAACTCGTACATGTTGCCCCACGGCACGCGGCCCGCGCCGAGCGCACGCGTCACCACGCCTGCGGCGTGGATCAGCACGCCAAGGATGGTCAGAGCCACGGCGACGCGCGCGGGTGCACGGCGTTCGCCGCCGTACTTCATGTCACCTGCCGCAGTGGCTTCCGAAACGGTAGTGCCCGACGTCGGACGCTCGCCACGGTCTGCGGGGCCGGCGGTGTCCGAGGCACCCAGGCCGACCCGCCCGGCGGCGACGGCCACCTTCCCGGCGGTAGCGCTGGCGGCCGCCTTCAGGTCGACGGCCCGGAGCGTTTTGCTGCTCTTCGCCAGGTCCCACGCAAACGCGATGAACGCCACGGTGTACGTGCCGGCGGCCAGCAGCATGAACAGCTCGCTGTACTGGCCCAGGGTTTCGTTGATAGCGGGCATTACTGGTCCTTCAGGGTTGGGGAAGAGACGGAGTGGGAAGATTCGGTGGTGTCGGCCACCCGCCATTCCCGGGCGAAGAGTTCGCGCAACGCGGCGGCCTCCCCGGCAAGGCGGTGGTCCTCGCCGCGTGCCAGCAGGCCGTATTCAACCATGGTCCGGCCGTCCTGGTGGGTTCCGGTGCGGACCCAGACGCGGCGGCGTCCCACGTACAGGGACAGGACCAGGCCGCCTACGGCCAGCAGGCCGAAGATCAGGGCGTACAACTGGCCGGGGTTGTGGTGGATGTCCACGCCCACGTACTTCTTGACGGTGTCGAAGGTTATGCTGCCTTTGCCCTCCGGGAGAGTGGCGGTATCACCCAAGGCCAGCGAGATACCACCGGTATCGAGTTTCCGGCCGTTCAGCTGGGTCAGATCCTTCACGTCCAGTTCAAACACGTTCTGAGGTACGCCCTTGTCCAAGCCCAGGTCGCCGTAGTAGGAGTCCAGGGTCAGCGTCGGGTTGATGAGTTGGGGATCCCCGCTGTAAGAGATTCCGTCTTCGGACTTGAATTCGGTGGGCAGGAAGAAGCCATTGAAACCGAGCTGGTCCGGCTTGCCGTCGGGAACCTTGATGACCACCGATGAGTAGTAGTTGGCGCCCTGGACCTTCGCGGTTACCGGGCCTTGGAAGGCGATGTTGCCGGCGCCGTCGCGCACGGTGACCACGGGAGCATAGCCGTTGCCCGTGAGGTACAGGCTGGTCCCGCCCAGGGAAATGGGGTCGTTGACCTTCAGCACTTCCTTCTGCTCGGGGGCATCAGGGTTCTCCTTGGTGGTCACCTCGGCCGTGTAGTCGATCGGCTGGCCGGTCTTGTTGGGCGATTCCCTGTCGAAGGTCGCCTGGAACTTGTCCAAGCGGACTGAGTACGGCTGCAGCCAGGCGCTTTGGAAGTTGGTTCCCGGCGAGAACTGGTCATAGCCCACCAAGGTGTTGACGAACGTCTCGCCCTCCACCAGGATCCGCTGGCCGCTGTAGCCGAACAGACCGCCGATGGCCACGGAGACCAGCACGCCGATGAGCGAGGTGTGGAACACCAGGTTTCCGACTTCCTTCGTGAAGCCGCGCTCGGCACCGAGGCTCGGCAGCGCGCCGTCGGCGTCCCGCACCTCCACGCGGTAGCCGCGCTTCTTGAGCAGCCCGGCGGCATCGGTGATGGCCTTCGACGCCGGGATCCCGGCGTCGGCGGGCAGCGCCAAGGTGCCGTACTCCGGCAGCCGGGACAAACGCTTGGGCGTGCGCGGCGGCTGGGACTTCATCGCCTTGTAATGCGCAATGGCACGCGGAGTGACGCAGCCGATCAGCGAGATGAAAAGCAGGAGGTAGATGGCCGAAAACCACGCCGACGAGTACACGTCGAACATCTGGAGGGCATCAAGGAAGGGCCCGAACGTGGGGTTGTTCTTGATCCAGTCCGTGACGGTGACCGGGTTGGCCGGGCGCTGCGGAAACAGCGAACCCGGCACTGCCGCAATGGCCAGCAGGAGCAGCAGGAACAGCGCGGTCCGCATGCTGGTGAGCTGGGTCCAGGCCCACCGGAGCATGCCCAGGATGCCCAGGGTGGGCAGCGCGGCATCGGACTTCGCCTTTTTCAGCTTGTCCTCGCCGGGGTTGCCTGTGTCAGTGCCCTCGGCAGCGTTGTTCTTGGATTTCACGGACTCGCTCATCAGATCGGCAACTTCACATCGGTTTGGAACCAGTACTGCAACTCGGTCACCCAGTGGCCCCACACGCCGGTGGCCATCAGGATGCCGAGCAGAATCAAAATGCCGCCGCCTACGCGCTGGATCGCCAGGCGGTGCGTACGGAAGAAGGACATGACGCCCATGCCGCGGCGGACGGCCAGGGCGATCAGCAGGAAGGGCACCCCCAGTCCCAGGCTGTACACGAAGGCCAACAGCGCCCCCTTCGCAGCCGAGGATCCCCCGGACATGCTCAGCAACTGCACAGCGGAGTACGTCGGCCCAATGCACGGCGCCCAGCCCAGCCCGAACGTCAACCCCAGCAGTGGAGCGCCCCACAGGCCGGCGGGCGGTTTGGCGTGGATCTTGGCGTCGCGTTGGAACCACGCGAACCCGCCCATGAAGACGACGCCCATGATGATCACCAGGACGCCCAGCAACTGCGTGATCCAGGCGTTCTGCGGTCCGGTGAGCAACGTGCCCAACTGGCCGAAGGCGCCGCCCAGCAAAACGAAAATCACCGAGAAACCCAGGACGAACAGGCCAATGCCCACCAGCATGCGGCCCCGCCGCTGCTTCTGGAGGTCAACCCCGCTCAACCCCGTGACGTAGCCAAGATAACCGGGCACCAGCGGGAGGACGCACGGAGAGAGGAAGGAAACGAGCCCCGCCAACAAGGCCACTGGCACGGCCAGGAGCAATGATCCATTGAGGATGGTCTCGGCAAAGGGACTGTTCATGGGTACTACTCGGCCACTGCGGACGTGATGAGGGCCTTGAGGGTGCTCTTTTCAATCTCGCCGAGCACGCGGGAGGCAACCTTGCCTTCCTTGTCGAGGACAAGGGTGGTGGGAACGGCGTTCGGAGGAACAATGCCGGACACTGACAGGAGGACCGCCCCATCCTTGTCATTGAAGCTCGGGTACGTCAGGTTGAAGGTCTTGTCGAAAGCTTCGGCGGTTGCCTTCTCATCACGAAGGTTGACGCCGAAGAACTGCACGCCCTGGTCCTTGAATTCCTGGTGGAGGGCTTCCAGTTGCGGAGCTTCCACACGGCACGGGGCACAGGCAGCGAACCAGAAGTTCAACACGGTGACTTTGCCCTTGAGGACATCCGGGGTCACTGCGGTTCCGTTGAAAAGGGTGCCCTTGAGGTCCACGGGGGCGCTGCGGTCCGCCTTTGCGAACTCGGTGACCGATCCGTCGCCTGCAACGTAGTTCTTGTTGTCGCCCTTGCGGGCCTGGTCTGCCAGGGAGTCCGGCTGGGCACAGGCCGAGAGTCCCATGGTGAGCCCGGCAAGCAGGACCCCACCGGCTGAGAGCGCGCCGCGGCGCGAGATGTTCTTCTTATCCACGGTTCCCTTTCACGCTCCCGGGGTGCTGGCGGCACCGGGCAGGAGAACAGCGGCTGGCTCGCTGTACTCCACGCGGGCTACCGTGCCGTCGTCGTCGAAAACCAGGGAGGTAAGCGAGGCCAGGGTGCACTCCCGCTTTCGCGGATCGTGGGCCAACCGGCGGCCTTCGGCTGAGAGCCGGGTGGCCCAAATGGGCAATTGGTGGCTGACCATGATGGCTTCGGCTCCGTCGCCGCCGAGTTCGATGGCCTTGAGCCGGGCATCCTGCACAGCGGCGATGACGCGCGCTGCCTGCTCCTTGTAAGGCTCGCCCCAAGAGGGCCGCATTGGGTTGCGGAAGTAGTACCAGTGCTTGGGCTTCAGGAACTCGCTCCGCGTGGGGTGCAGGCCTTCAAAGTGGTTTTCCGCTTCGATGATCCGCGGATCCGTGGTGATGGGCAGGCCCAAAGCCTCGGACGTGGGCATGGCGGTTTCCTGGGCACGCGTCAGCGGCGAGGCCACCAAATGGACAATCCTGGCGCCCTGGTCTGCGCGCACCACAAAGTGCTCGGCCAGCATGCGGGCCATCTCCCGGCCGCGCTCGGAGAGGTGGAATTCAGGCAGCCGACCATACAGGACGCCATCGGGGTTATGGACCTCGCCATGGCGAAGCAGATGGACAGTTGCTTGGGGCATGTTTACCAGTTTCTCAAAGATGCGGGGCGATCTGAAATCTTCTACCGCTAGTAGAACTCAAAGTTTTCCGAAAATGTTCCGGGAAGTTGGAATAAAAGATGCATATGCATGTTTATACTGGACACGAAGCTCGGTTGACTCTTCAAGTAAACAGCTCGATCAGGTCAGCCGGGCAAGCCCAACGATCCATCCCTAACACCTAGGAGCAACACCATGATGACCCTTCCCGCCAACGTCTCCACCGGCACCTGGACCCTGGACAACTCCCACAGCGAGATCGCCTTCACTGTGCGCCACGCAGGCATCAGCAAGGTCCGCGGCCATTTCAAGGAAGCCGAAGCCACGCTGGAAGTTGGCGAGGCACTGACCGATTCCAAGGTGACCGCCTCCATCCAGACCGCCAGCTTCGACTCGGGCGACGTCAACCGCGACGGCCACGTCAAGGGCGAGGACTTCTTCGATGTGGAGAAGTTCCCTGAGATCACGTTCGTCTCCCGCCACGTCAAGGCCAACGGCGACGGCTTCGACCTGGTGGGCGATCTCACCATCAAGGGCGTCACCAAGGAAGTTGCCATCGAGACCGAGTTCAACGGCGTGGCCGTGGACCCGTTCGGCAACACCCGCGCAGGCGTCTCCGGTGAAACCACCATCAGCCGCAAGGAGTTCGGCCTTACCTGGAACGCCGTCCTGGAAGCCGGAGGCGTCCTGGTCAGCGACAAGGTTGTCATCAACCTTGAACTCGCCTTCATTGCACCGGCTGCCTAGCCTTATCGCTGGAACCGGCCCGACGGCGCCCCCGCCCATCTTCGGTGTGCGGGGGCGCCGTTTCGCATGCTCGGAAATCACCCGTCCATTGTTCGGCAAATACCCGGTATTTGGCTGCGGGTTGGCCCCGAATTTCCTATGCAACCCTCAACCCGCGGTCTACAGTGATGCCATGAGTAACCCAGACGAAGCACCACAGCCTCAGCAGCCCGGCTCCGAGCCACAGCAGCCCGGCAATGTTCCTCCTGCGGGTTACCAGCCTCCGCAGGGCTACCAACCATCCCAGGGCTACCAGCCGCCGTCGCAACCGGGCCAATACCAGCAGCCCGGCCAAAACCAGCAGCCCCCGTACCAGCAGCCCCAGTACCAGCAGCCGGGTCCCGGCCAGCCGGGACAGGGCCAGCAGGGTGGTTTCCACTTCGAAATGCCCACCGACGGACCGCGCAATTTCAACGATGTCCTCCCCCAAGGCGGCTTCTCAGGCATCTTCAAAGTCCAGGGGCTGCCAACGGAGCTGAAGGTGTCCTACTTCATCTGGGTGATTTCGGGACTGCTCGGCCTGCTGTTCGGGCTGATCGGACTCTTCGCCATCATCGCGGCCTTCGCCTTCATACCGGGGCTGGCAGCTGTCGCGCTGATCCTGCTGATCATCAGCCTTGCCGTCGCAGCAGCGCAGGTTGTCCTGGCCATGAAGATGAAGGAAGGCAAAGAGTGGGCACGGCTGGCCCTGACGGTTCTTGCAGCAGTCTCTTTGCTTCTGGCCATTTTTGGTTCCATCAACATGGGCGGTCCCAGCGCGGGCCTGGGCAGCAACTGGTTCGGCTTCCTGGTCAGCGCCGTTGCCGTCGTCCTCATGTGGCTCCCGAACTCGCAGCTCTGGTTCAAGGCAGTCAAGGGCACCGCCTGACGCGGAACCCGGGTACCGCCGTCGTGCACTAAGACATCGTGCACTAAGACCAGCGGTGAAGAAGGCCGCGGACCTCCCAACGGAGGCGGCGGCCTTCATCATGCAGGAGTACGGCTATGTACGCCTGCGTGATGATTTCTCCACGCGCGGGAAATTCCTGCGTGTGATCCTCCGTACCACCGGGAGGCTGGGGGTACGGTGGATTCAGAACCATGGTGGGGGCATTTTGTTCTTGTTGACCCCAGCAGTATCAGCCGTCGACCAAGCAAAGGAATGCCATGAGCAACCCTCCCTACCCGCCGTCAAACCCGGGCGACTCCACTCCGGAGCAGCAGGGGTCCCAGCCTTCGGCGCCGCAGTACGGACAGCAGTCCGAACCCAATGCTCCGCAGTACGGCCAGCCGTCCGCGCCGCAATACGGCCAGCAGGCTCCGAACGCTCCCCAGTACGGGCAGCAGTCCGCGCCGCAGTACGGTCAGCAGGCTCCCCAGTACGGCCAACAGCCCTCTCCCTACGGCCAGCAGCCCGGATCGCCCTATGGCCAGGCCGCCCCGCAGTACGGCCAGGACACCAACTGGCCCAGCCAGCAGCCGGGACCCAGCACGGTCCCCCAGATGGTCAACATCGCTTTCTGGATGATCGTGGCCGCCGGTATCCTCTCGGCTATCAGTTCGCTGCTCCTGGCAACCACGGGTTCGGACGCCTTCATCAATTCCATGGTCCAGCAGGCAGCAGCCCAGGGCACTGAGTTCCCCGAAGGTTCCCTTGAAGGAATGAAGGGAGCCATCACCGTTGGTGCCATCATCGGCGCCATCGTGTCCCTCGGCCTTTATGCGCTGGTGGCATTCCCTGTCCGCAAGGGCAAGAACTGGGCCCGTATCCTCGGAACCGTCTTCGCCGCCATCTCGGTCCTTGGCCTGACCGGCCTGTTCCAGTTCGGCGCAACGTACGGCATCCTGCAGCTGCTGGTGATCCTGCTGGGAGTCGCGGCAATCGTCATGCTGTACCTGCCGGCGTCGGCACCGTACTTCCGCAAGCAGCAGGCGTTCGGCAACCCGTACGGCCGCTAACCCAAGCAGAACTGATCAGCGGGCGCGGACCCGGCGAAGGCTAAACGGCCTGGCCCGGTGTCTGCGCCCGTTGTGCGTGGTAGGCAAGGATCTGAAGTTCCGTGGCCATGTCCACCTTGCGAAGGTTGACGTGCGGCGGTACCTGGAGGAGCACGGGGGCGAAGCTGAGGATGCTGCGGATTCCGGCCCCGATCACGCGATCACATACTTCCTGGGCCACCGTCGCCGGCAGCGCGAGCACCACCATGTTGGTGTGCGTGCGCTCCAGGACCCGTTCAAGTTCTGCCGAGTCGCTGACCCTGAGCCAGCCCACCTCGTTGCCGATCACCATGGGGTCGGCATCGAAGATGGCCACTACGTCGAACCCCCGGGATTCGAAGCCGCCGTACCGGGCCAGCGCCTTGCCGAGGTTACCGGCACCGACGATTGCCACTTTCCAGTCGTGTGTCAGCCCGAGGGCAGCGGCGATGTGCCGGCTCAAGTACTGGACCTCGTAGCCCACTCCGCGGGTTCCGTACGAGCCGACGTAGGACAGGTCCTTCCGGAGCGTCGATGAACTGACGCCCGAGGCCTCAGCCAGCGCATCCGAGGAAACGCGTTCCACGCCTTCGGCAAGGAGGGAGTTGAGCGCACGCAAATAGAGGGTCATCCGGGCCACAGCCGCGGGCGGGATCTGCTTGGCGGCAGGTTCGTTGTCCCCGGTTGTTGCTTCCGGTGACGGTTCCAGCGCAGTCACGGTATTCTCCATTGCGTCGCTTGTTGTTCCACTCTAGGGCTCTTGACCGGGCTCAACAAAAAGCCATTTCCTTGCGTGAGCGCGCCCTTAGCCCTCCAGCGCTTTCTTCAAAAGACGGGTGAGGCGCTGCTCGTCGATGGTCCAGAAGTCGCGCTGTACGCCGTCCACCAACAGCACGGGAATCTCCTCGGCGTACCGCTCGCGGAGCGCGACGTCGCCATCGATCGATGTTTCGCTCCACTGCACGCCCAGGCCTGAGGTGACGCGTTCGACGGCGGCACGCGCCGCGGTACACAGGTGGCAGTCAGCTTTGGTGAGCAGGACGACGTCGGGAATAGGCATGACACAACGTTACCGGCTGCGGCGGCAGCGCCAACGCGGCGGCCGCCCATGACGCGCGAAGCGCGAGGCACCCGCAATTGACTAGACTCAAGGCATGCCCGACGAGAAGGACGCCGCTGCGCTCGCAGACGCCAAAGTGCCGCAGCACACCGGCGAGGCTGCTTTCTTCGACGTCGACAACACCCTGATGAAGGGCGCCAGCCTCTTCCATGTGGCCCGCAAAATGTACGAGCGCAAGGCCTTCACACTCTCTCAGGCCGCGGGCTTCGCGTGGAAGCAGTTCAAGTTCGTGATTCGTGGCGAAAACATGGAAGACGTCCATGCCGTCCGAGACTCCGCGCTGACCTTGGCTGCAGGCATTTCGGTCGACGACATCAAGGCCCTGGGCGAAGAGGTCTATGACGAGATGATCGAGTCGCGGATCTGGCCGGGTACCAAGGCCTTGGCCGAACAGCACCTTCGGGTTGGCCGCAAAGTCTGGCTCGTCACAGCCACTCCGATCGAGGTGGCTACCGTCATCTCCTCGCGACTTGGTTTGACTGGCGCGCTGGGAACCGTCGGCGAGATCGAGAACGGCACCTACACGGGCAGGCTCGTGGGCGACATCCTGCACGGTCCGGCGAAGGCTGTGGCCGTCCAGCTCGTTGCGGACCGCGAGGGCCTGGACCTGGACCATTGCTGGGCTTACAGCGACTCCGCCAACGACATCCCTTTGCTCACTTTGGTTGGCCACCCCGTGGTCATCAACCCGGATGCCCGCCTGCGCCGGCACGCCCGCGAGAACAACTGGCCGGTGTACGACTTCCGTTCGGGCCGCCGCGCAGCCACCCTCGGACTGAAGGCAGCAACCGTGGGCGGCGCCATCTACGGCCTGTGGCGCGGATTCAGCCGCTTCCGCAGCCCCCGCTGACCTCCCCCCACCGACCCTCTCTCACCAAACCACCCCTCCCCACCGACGCTCTCTCACCAAACCACCCCTCCCCACCGACGCTCTCTCACCAAACCACCCCTCCCCACCGACGCTCTCTCACCAAACCGCCCCTTCCCACCGACCCTCTCTCACCAAACCACCCCTCCAGCCGCACCCTCTCTCACCAAACCACCCCTCCCCACCGACGCTCGTTACCTTTTTCGTAGCCTGTTTCCTGGTGCAGGATATGGGTGTGCTGGCCTGCCGGCTCCGGCATGATTTTGACGCTCTGTCGCTTG